>NZ_JBHXME010000001.1:78253-273777 GCF_042721125.1 Streptomyces sp. NPDC058469 | reverse complement strand
GGGTTGGACTGTGGGTATAGTGCTTGGACGTACAGTCTGAAGCGAGGGGTGGGACATGGCGGACGACAACCCGGCCCCGGACGCCGAACGCGACGCGATCATCGCCGCGTTGGTGCCAATCGTCGACGGGATCGCGGCGACCTTCGGTCCGGTGTGTGAGGTGGTGCTGCACGACTACCGGCACCCGGAGAAGTCTGTCGTCGCCGTAGCCGGAGCTCTGACCGGGCGGTCGGTGGGCGGGGCGATGAGTGAGATCGGGCTGCGGATGCTGGCGCGCGGGGACGAGGCCGTCGACGAGCTGAACTACCTCACCCGGGCCCAGGGCGGCCAACAGCTCAAGTCGTCCACGATGGTGCTGCGCGACTCCACGGGCGCGGTGTTCGGCGCGCTCTGCGTCAACGTCGACGTCACCGCCGTACAGCAGGCGCAGGCTCTGCTCGCCGGGATCGGCGGGGGTGGTGCGAGCGAGGCGGCGGCGACCACGACCTTCGGCAACGACATCGACTCCGTCGTCGAGGCCATCGTCGACGCCCATCAGCTACGGCGGAGCAGGACCTGGGTCCAACTCGACCGCGCGCAGCGGCTGGAGCTGTTCCGCAGCCTCGACGAGCACGGGGTCTTCGCCGTGCGCCGGGCCATCGAGCAGGTCGCCGCCCGGCTCGGTATTTCCCGGGCCTCCGCCTACAGCTACCTCTCGCAGGCCCGGGCGGCGACGGGCGTACGGCCCGATCCCGCCACTGATTCCGCTTCCACTGGAGGAGACGCGTGACGACCGGCACCGGCACCCCGCCCATCACCCTCGACGACGTTCTCGGCGCCGCCGCGCAGATCAAGGGCGTCGCCCACCGCACACCGGTGCTGCGTTCGCGCACCCTCGATCAACTCGTCGGCGCCGAGGTGTTCCTGAAGTGCGAGAACTTCCAGCGGATCGGCGCCTTCAAGTTCCGCGGCGCCTACAACGCGGCCTCCCGGCTGACGCCGGAGCAGCTCGCGCGGGGCATCGCCGCCTACTCGTCCGGCAACCACGCCCAGGCCGTCGCCCTCGCCGCCCGCGAACTCGGCACCACCGCGGTGATCCTCATGCCCGAGGACGTCCCGGCCTCGAAGCGGGCCGCCACCGAGGGATACGGCGCCGAGGTCGTCACGTACGACCGCTACAGCGGTGACCGGGTGGCCATCGGGGAGGCCCTGGCCGCCGATCGGGGGCTCTCCCTCATCCCGCCCTACGAGCATCCGCACGTCATGGCGGGTCAGGGCACGGCGGCGCTCGAACTCGTCGAGGAAGTGGGGGAGTTGGACGCCGTGCTGGTGCCCGTGGGCGGCGGCGGGCTGATCGCCGGGACAGCCACCGCCGTCAAGGGACTGCACCCGCGCACCCGCGTGATCGGCGTCGAACCGGAGGCCGGGGACGACACCAAGCGGTCCCTGGAGGCGGGCCGGCGCGTCTCCATCCCGGTGCCGCGCACCATCGCCGACGGGCAAGCGGCCGATACGCCCGGCGAGTTGACCTTCTCGGTGAACCGACGGCTGGTCGACGAGATCGCGCTGGTCAGTGATGAGGAGATCAAGGACGCGATACGGTTCGCCTTCGAGCGGCTGAAGATCGTCGTCGAGCCCAGCGGTGCCACCCCGCTGGCCGCGCTCCTCGCCGGGCGCGCGGGCCGACTTCCGGACCGGGTGGGGATGATCGTCTCGGGCGGCAACATCGACAGTGAGCGGTTCGCCCGGTTGTGCGCGAGCGGTTCGTCGTGACTCCGTCCCGCGCCTGACGGTTCCCCCGAATGGCGCTCCCGGGTGGACAGGAAGACGATGGAGTGGTGGGGCGCGGCCCCCGCCGGAGCGCCGGTGCCGTTCGTGGCCATCGGGAGACGGAGACCGGCCCCGGCCGTGCTGCGCACGGCCGGAATGGAGGCACCGTCATGCTGGAAGTGAAGACGGTCGACAAGCCGGACGAGCGGCGTGACTTCCCCCGCGGCCACCTCGAAGCCGTCCACCTCAGCGGTCTCGACTTCGCCATCGGCACCTTCGAGCCGGGCTGGCGCTGGTCGGAGTCCGTGGCGCCGATCGCGGGAACCGCGAGTTGCCAGATCCACCACAACGGTTACGTGGTCCAGGGACGGATGCACCTCCTCATGGACGAGGGTGGCGAGGCAGAAGTAGGCCCCGGCGACGTCTTCGTGTGCTCGCCCGGACACGACGCGTGGGTCGTCGGCGACGAACAGGTGATCGTGTACGACTTCGCCGGTGCCATGGCCACGGACTACGCGAAGGCTCCGTGACCGACCCGTGCGTACGCGCCCCGCGGCACCGCGCCCGCCGGGCGCGTACGTCATGACTCGTACCGGACGACCTGCCCCTCGGCGTACGCGACGGCCTCAGCGTGCCCGAACAGCCCGGGCAGTCCGCCCGTGTGCACGAACACCGTCCGTTCGCCCGGCCTGATGTCGCCGTCCCGGACGGCCGCGATCAGGCCGGCCATCGCGCGTCCCGTGTACGTCGGGTCGAGGACGAGCCCGGCGGTACGGGCGGCGAGGGTGAGGGCCTCGGCGGTGGACGCGGTGAGCGTGGCGTAGCCGCTGCCGATCTGGTCCCGCCGTACCCGCAGTCCCTCCGGTGAGGTCAGACCCGCGAACTCGCTTACGGCCGGGGCGGGTTCGGGTAGCGCGCCCACGTCGACACCGAGGACCGCCTCCGCCCCGAGCGAGACCACCAGCCCCGCCATCGTGCCGCCCGAGCCGAGCGCGACGACCGCGGTCCGCAGATCGGGGAGCTGCCGGCGCAACTCCTCGCCGCAGCGCGCATAGCCGCGTGCGCCGAGCGCGCTGGAACCGCCGAACGGGATCAGCGCGGGCCTGGCGCCCGACTCGCGCAGTCGCTCGCGGACCTCGGCCGCCGCCCGGTCGAGTCCGGCCTGGTCCACGTCGCCCGCCCAGGCGATCCGGGCGCCGAACAGCCCGTCGAGGGCGAGGTTCCCCGAGCGCGACACACCCGGCGATCCGCGCAGCACCAGCACCACGTCAAGGCTCAGCCGCGCTCCGGCGGCCGCGGTCAGGCGGGCGTGGTTGCTCTGCGGGGCGCCGGTCGTGACCAGGGTGTCCGCACCCTCGGCGAGCGCCGCGCCCACGGTCCACTCCAGCTTGCGGATCTTGTTGCCGCCGCCTCCGAGGCCGGTCAGATCGTCGCGCTTGATCCACAGGTCGTCCGGGCCGAGCCCGATCGCGGTGGCGAGTCTCGGGGCCGGTTCGACGGGGGTGGGGAAGGTGGCCAGTTCCACGTGCGGGTCGCTGTGCGGGTCGCTCATGGCGTCCATCATCGCGCGCTGCGGCGGCCGGTCCGCATGTGGCCCTGCTCGCGATCCTGCTTGCGGGCTTGCCCATGGAAACCGATCGGTTTACTGTGGCTCACGTGAGGAAACCGATCGGTTTCCACTCCTCGTTGTCTCAGCTCAGGAGATCCCCATGACGAACATCGAAGGTTCCGTCGTCCTCGTCACCGGCGGCAGCCGTGGCATCGGCCGGGCGCTGGTCGAGGCGCTGTACGAGCGCGGCGCGAAGAAGGTGTACGCCACCGCCCGCGACCCGAAGACCGTCACCCACCCGGACGCGGTGCCGCTGGCGCTGGAGGTCAGTGACCCCGCTTCCGTCGCGGCGGCGGCCGAACAGGCGCAGGACGTCACCATCGTGATCAACAACGCGGGCGCGTCCGTGAACGCGAACTTCCTGGACTCGCCCGTCGAGGACGTACGCCGCGAGTTCGAGACCAACTTCTACGGCCCCCTGCTCGTCACGCGCGCCTTCGTTCCGGTGATCGAGCGCAACGGCGGCGGCCACATCCTCAACGTCCACTCGGTGCTGTCGTGGCTCGGTGTCCTGGGCTCCTACAGCGCCTCCAAGGCGGCCCTCTGGTCGCAGACCAACTCCCTCCGCCTGGACCTGAAGCCGCGCGGGATCGACGTCACCGGACTGCATGTCGGCTACGTCGACACCGACATGGCCGCACACGTAGACGCACCCAAGTCCACTCCCGAGAGCGTGGCGGCACAGGCCCTCGACGGCATTGAGTCCGGCGCCTTCGAGGTATTGGCCGACGACCTGACCCGTCAGGTGAAGGCCGGGCTCTCCGCGGAAGGCGGCGCGCTGTACCCGCAGTTGGCGGCCTAGCCGGACCGGCGGCAATCGAACCGCCGGCAGTCAGGCCGACGGTCATCAGATCGGCAGCAACCGGCCCACCAGCGCGCTGAGTTGCTGCGCGTTCCGGCACTCGTGCATCTCCACCAGCTCCGCGTAGCCGGGTGCCGCCGAGTCGCCGGTGCCCCACTGGGTGCGCTGCTCGGGGTTCAACCAGTAGACGCGGCGGGCCCGTTGGGAGATCTGCCGGACGGCCGGGAGATTCGGGTCGCTCATGTTGGTGCGGGCGTCACCGAGGACGAACACGGTCGTACGCGGGCCGACCGCGTCGCCGTACCGCTCCGCGAACTCGCCCAGGGCGACGCCGTAGTCGCTGCTTCCGTGCCAGCCGGTGAGGGTGGCCTCGTCGCGGATGCGGGTGCCCAGGCCCTCGGGGTCGGCCGTGCCGTGCACGAGCAGAGGGGTCACCTCGTCGAGACGGTTGACGAAGGCGAACACGCGCACCTTGCTGAACTGGTCGTGCAGCGCCTGCACCAGCAGCATCGTGAAGTCGGAGAAGCCCGACACCGAGCCCGACACATCGCACAGCAGCACCAGTTCGGGCCGGACCGGCCGGCGGCGGCGCAGCACGGGCCGCATCGGCACCCCGCCCGTGGACAGTGAGCCGCGCAGAGTGCGGCGGAGATCGATCGTGCCCCGCGAGGCGCGGCGGCGGCGCGCGGCGAGCCGGGTGGCCAGCTTCCGGGCCAGCGGCTGAACCGCCCTGCGCAGCTCGGCCAGTTGGGCCCGTCCGGCGAACAGGAAGTCGACGCGGTCGGCCGTCGGAGCGATAGCCCGCCGGGCGATCTCGTCCCGGCCGCGCCGCTCGGCCACCCGGCGCCGTGCCTCCACCGCGACCTGCCGACGGAAGCCCTCGATGCGCTGCCGGATCTCGTCGTCGAGCAGCCGGTCGGTGAACCCGGACCGGCCACCCTGCTCCCGGACGCTCGCGCGCACCCGGGCCAGCAGCGTCTGCGGACGCAGCCGGTCCAGGGTCTGGTACGACGACCAGCCGTCCGACGAGGGTGAGTTGCCGTAGCCGCCGAAACCGTCGACGGCCTCCGCCGCCAACTGCCCCATCAGAGCCGGGTCGTTGGCGGCGAGCGCCGCGGCCAGCCGGTCGCGGAGGTCCTCGCGGTCGGCGGCGGGTTCGCCCTGGGGTGCTCCGACGCCGCGCGGGAAGTAGAGGTCGAAGACCGGGTCGAACACCGGGCGTTGGCCCGTGCCGTGCAGCAGTGTCGCGGCCAGTCCCTCGCGGAGCAGTTCACGGTCGGCGAGACCGAGCGCCTCCATGGCCAGCGCCGCGTCCACGGTCTCGCCGGTGCCGATGCGCAGACCGTGCGCGCGCAGCGCCCCGACGAGGCCCGTCAGCCGCTCGGTGACACCGGCGGCGGTCACACGGCATCCAGATCGAGCTTCGCGGCCGCCCTGAGGATGTCGTCCTGGTGCTTGAGGAGGACGCCGAGGGTGTCCCGTACGACCGTCTCGTCGAGGGTGTCGGCGCCGAGTGCCAGGAGGGTGCGGGCCCAGTCGATGGTCTCGGCCACCGACGGCACCTTCCGCAGCTCCATCTCGCGCAGCGCCCCGACCACCCGGACCACCGACTCGGCCAGCGCCGCGCCGAGCCCCGGCACCTTCAGCCGTACGATCCGACGCTCCAACTCCTCGTCGGGGAAGCCGATATGGAGGAACAGGCAGCGGCGGCGCAGCGCCTCGGACAGTTCACGGCTCGCGTTCGAGGTGAGGACCACGAAGGGGCGGCGGGTCGCGGTGATCGTGCCCAGCTCCGGGACGGTGACCTGGAAGTCGCTGAGTATCTCCAGCAGCAGGCCCTCCACCTCGACGTCGGCCTTGTCGGTCTCGTCGATCAGCAGGACCTTCGGGTCGTCGCCGCGGATCGCCGTGAGCAGCGGGCGGGGGAGCAGGAACTCCTCGCTGAAGATGTCGGTGCGGGTCTCGTCCCAGCTCTCGTCGCGGCCCGCGCTGATGCGCAGCAGCTGCTTGGCGTGGTTCCACTCGTACAGCGCCCGGGACTCGTCGACGCCCTCGTAGCACTGGAGCCGGATCAGCCGGGCGCCGGCGACCTCGGCGACGGCCTTGGCGAGTTCGGTCTTGCCGACGCCGGCCGGCCCCTCGACGAGGAGCG
The DNA here is from genome assembly GCF_042721125.1 of Streptomyces sp. NPDC058469. NCBI lineage: Bacteria > Bacillati > Actinomycetota > Actinomycetes > Kitasatosporales > Streptomycetaceae > Streptomyces > Streptomyces sp. NPDC058469. The sequence goes on along the minus strand of NZ_JBHXME010000001.1, from coordinate 267,465 downwards.
GCTTGCCGAGGCGGTCGGCGAGGAAGACGCTAGTGGCGACCGCGGGCGAGGCCAGATAGCCGGTCTTGGCGAGGCGTGCGGCGACTTCGTCGACGGAACGGAACACGGGGCCTCCGGCGGATCGCGGGTGGTGCGTCGGTGTGCAGCAACATATCTAAGCGCTTGTTCACCTTCACTGTCACCCGGGATCAGGCGCCTGCGCAAGCGCGTACACCGATCGGTTTCCTCTTGGCTCGCGGCGCGGTAACCTCGCAGTATGGCCACGACGGACAAGGCGTCACCCCGAGACCGGCTGCTCGATGCGGCGGCCGAGCTCTTCTACCGCGACGGCGTCTCCATCGGCGTAGAGGCGCTGTGCAAGTCGGCCGGAGTCTCGAAGCGGTCGATGTACCAGCTCTTCGACAGCAAGGACGAGGTCCTCGCCGCGAGCCTGGAGCGGCGTGCGCCCGGTTACGCGGCGCACCTCATGCCCGGTCCGGACGACGCCGGTACGCCGCGCGAGCGCATCCTGTACATCTTCGAGCAGGTGGAGAAGGCGTCGGCCGAGCCCGGCTATCTGGGCTGCCCCTTCCTCGCCACGATGGTCGAGCTGAAGGACCCCGAGCACCCGGCGAGCGTGGTCGCCCGTGCCGCCAAGGAGGAGCTGAAGGACGCGTTTCGGGAGCAGGCCGGGCTGGGTGGTGCACGTGATCCGGTGTTGCTGGCACGGCAGTTGATGCTGATCTTCGATGGCGCGAGCGCCCGCGCCGGGGCGAGGCTGGAGACGCTGGACGGGTTGACGGTCGAGACCGTGCGGACGGTGCTGGATGCGGCCGGGGTCGCCTGAGCGCTCAGCTGGAAGTGCCGGGAATTGTTGTCGATCGTCCGCGGTTCCGTTGTGGCTGGTCGCGCCCACGCGGCGGAGCCGCATATCGATACAGCCCCGCGCCCCTTCGGGGCGCTGCCGGACCGCGGAAGGAAGGGGCAGCCGCCGTAGCGACTGCCCCGAACCTAACCCAGCCCAACCGGATCGAACCGGACCGGTAGTTCTCACGCGGTCAGTGCCACCGCCTCCACCGCCGGTGTGCGCAGCACGCGCCGTGCTGTCAGCAGGCTTGTCCCCAGGGTCACCGTCGCCGCCACCGCGACGACCGTCAGCCAGATTCCTAGGCCCTGGTGCGGCAGGACCGAGTCCGTGCGGACCATGGTGAACGGGACGATGCCCGCCAGTGCGGCCGCCGTGCCGGACAGGACGCCGGTGATCGTGAGGATCGCCGTCTCGGTGGCGACCGTGCGCAGCACCTGTCCCGGAGTCGCGCCCGCCAGGCGCTGCCCGCCGAACTCGCGGGAGCGGTAAGTCGTGGCCGCGTACAGCGAGTTGACCAGCATCACGCAGACGAAGACCACGATGATGCCGACGACTGTGAAGTTGACGGTCTCCAGGTTCTTCGCGTCCACCGACTTCGTCAGGCCCGAGGCCCGCACGGCGTCGCTCTCCACCGCCTGCATGTACAGCGTCGCCGTGGCCACCGCCGTGAACAGGATCAGCGACATCAGGATCCCGGCGAGCTGGTCGGTCCGCTCACGCAGATTGCGGATGGCCAACCAGCCGCTCGCGCCGGACAGTTGGAGCCGGTCGAGCAGGTTCTTCAGCAGTCGCGGCGCCAGCAGCGCCAGGCCGACCGACAGCAGGATCGCCCCGTACGCCGGCGCCGCCATCAACGCCGCGTCCGTGGCGGAGAAGCCGAAGGTCGCCGTCACCGACACCACACCCGCGACCAGCGCGGCGTAGGCGAAGAACGTCCGTGCCCGGCCCTGCCGCCGGTGTCCGCGGGTCGCCCGGCGTACGGCCAGGAACGCGGCGCCCGCCGCGGCCAACAGCGTGATGCCCAGGCCCGATTGGAGCGCGAAGGGGCCGAAGGAGTAGTCGACGGACCGGGCCACCTGGCCGCTGTCCTTGAACGCACCGAGCAGTGCCCGCCCGCCGAGCATCGCGGGACCGACGGCGAGGACCGCGCCCAGCAGCGCGACGGCCACCGCCTCACCCACGACCATCCGCTTCAGCTGCGCCGGAGTCGCCCCCGAGCAGCGCAGGGTCTCCAACTCCCTTGACCGTTGGCGGACGTTGACGGTCAGTGTCGAGACGACGGCGAAGAACACCAGGAGGGTGCCGTAGCCCCCGACGACACTCGCCGACGTGGACAGCGTGTCGGCGCTGACCGAGTCGATGCCGGGCTGCGCTCCTGTGTCGTGCAGGGAGTTGAACGTCATGATGATCGCCGCGCCCAGGAACGCGGCCAGCAGGGTCGCCAGGAACCGCCCCGGCCGCTGCCGGATCGAACGCATCGCCAGTACGAACATCGCTCACACCCCCGCCGTCACGTCGTCGCCCAGGTGCGCCAGCCGCTCGGCGACCGCGTCGACGGTCGGCGTGTGCATCCGGCCGGCGAGCCGGCCGTCCGCGAGGAACACCACCGAGTCGGCGTACGAGGCGGCGACCGGGTCGTGCGTCACCATCACCACGGTCCGGCCGTGCACCCGCACCGCCTCCTGCAACAGCAGCAGCACGCCCCGCGCGCTCCGCGTGTCCAGGGCGCCGGTCGGCTCGTCCGCGAAGATCACCCTGGGTTCGGTGACCAGCGCGCGGGCGATGGCCACCCGCTGCCGCTGACCGCCGGAGAGCTGGTCGGGGCGGTGGCCGAGCCGGTCGCCGAGACCGACCGCGGTCAGCACCTCCTGGGCCCGCCGCCGGTCGACGCGCCGTCCGGCCAGCTTCAGCGGCAGCACGGTGTTCTGCGCGACGGTGAGCGTGTCCAGGAGGTTGTACTGCTGGAACACGAACCCGATCCGACTGCGCCGGAACCGCGTCAGCTCGGCCTCGCTCCCGCCCGTCATCTCCGCGCCGTCGACCATCACGATCCCGCTGTCCGGCCGGTCAAGACCCGCCGCGCACTGCAACAGCGTCGACTTGCCGGACCCCGAAGGACCCATCACCGCGGTGAACGTGCCGCGCTCCAGGCTCAGCGTGACCCCGTCCAGGGCGGTCACGGCGCTGTCGTCACGGCCGTAGGTCCTGCTCACCTTGACCAGCCGCAGTGCCTCGGCGGCGGGTCCCTTGTCGTGCGTGCGTCGTGCGGTGCGAAACATCGCCATCACCCTCCGTGCGGCACGCCCTGTGCCTCGCCAACGACGCTACGGAGAGAGCCGGTTACGCACATTGGGCGCAGAACCCGTATCCAGGGGTGTACTCAGCCACACCCCCGTGGTCGGGTCCGCAGCCCATGCTGCGGCAGGCCTGTGACCGGAGGTGTGGCTTCCGCCACAGCGGTCCGGCTCCCGTCTTGATCGACTCTGCGGATGCCGAGAAGGATGCCGAGAAGCGTGTACGACACCGTGCTGGTCACGGTGCTGGGGCTCCTCGCCGGGGCCGTCATCTGGACGGTCACGGACGTGTCCTACGACGATCCCGCCGCCGCACTGTCGAAGCCGGGCCCCGTCTGCCCGGACGAGGGCATCCGCGTCACGGCCGGTCCGGTGAACCCCGCGATGGGCCTGCGCGCCATGGACCTCACCCTGGAGAACTGCGGCACCCGCAACTACCGCGTCCAGGGCTACCCCGAGATCCGGCTCCTCGACCGCGACCAGCAGCACGTGACCGGCGTCTCGGTGATCCACGGAAGCGCCGGTATCGCCACGGTCACCGGATTCGACGAACCACCGAGCACGGTGACGCTGGCACCCGGCGAGACCGCCTCCGCAGGCCTGCTGTGGCGCAACACCACCACGGGCTTCGACGGCGCGGCCTACGTGCCGTATCTGACGGTCGCGGCGCGGTCCGGTTCGCTGCCGCTCCTCCTGGCACCGGACGGCGGCCTCGACCTCGGAACGACGGGACGACTCGCCGTCGGACCATGGCGCACCAACACCAGCACCAGCACCAGCACGAGCACCACCGGCTCCGGCGGGGGCACCCGATGACCGACCAGAGCACCCCCGCCGACGGCTTCCCGCAGCGCGTCCTGCGCCGCTCGCGCGCCCACCGACGGGCCGACGCCATCGCGTGCGGGCTGCTCGTCGGCCTGGACGTCCTCCTCGTCGCGGTGATCCTCCTGCTCGGCAGCGACGGCATCTTCACCGCGGACTGGATGGGCCACCCCGGGATGATGGACTCCACGGGCGCCTCCTACCAGTACGACTGCGTCGTCTTCCTCTGCCGGGTCGAGGCCGTGACCGTCGCCCTGGCGATCGCCTGCCGCCTCTGGACCACGGCCGCCACCCAACTCGTGGTCCTCACGGCCTCCGCTGCCTTCATCGCCTCCCTCTCCACCTACTGGAACCCCTGAGCGACCGCCCCGTACGGGTCACCAGAACGAGCCGCCCCCGGGCCCGCCCGATGCAATGGACCTGTGACCGCGCCCCCGGACGACTGTCTCGCCCGCAACGAGTGGATCTGCGGCGAGTACTTGAGCACCCGCCGCCACATCCTCGTCGACGCGGTCGTCCAGCATCTCCAGCTGACCGCGATCTCGGTGCTGATCGGCCTGGCGATCGCCCTGCCGCTCGCCGTGGTGGCCCGCCGCTGGGGCTGGGCCGCAGGGCCGGTGCTCGGGGCGACGACGATCCTCTACACGATCCCGTCCCTGGCGATGTTCTCGCTGCTCCTGCCGGTCTACGGCCTCTCGGCCACCCTCGTCGTCGCCGGACTCGTCCTCTACTCACTCACCCTGCTCGTCCGCAACATCCTCGCGGGCCTGCGCGCCGTACCCGAGGAGACCCGACAGGCCGCACGCGGCATGGGCTACGGCCCGATCCGCCTCCTTCTCACCGTGGAACTGCCCCTCGCGCTCCCCGCCGCGATGGCCGGCCTCCGCATCGCCACCGTCTCGGCGGTCTCGCTGGTGACGGTCGGTGCGATCGTCGGCTTCGGGGGACTCGGCAACCTCATCTACGCGGGTATGAACACCTACTTCAAGGCACAGGTGCTCACCGCGTCCGTGCTCTGCGTGGTGATCGCGATCGTCGCCGACCTGCTCCTCCTGCTCGTGCAACGGCTGATCACCCCCTGGACGAGGGCGGTCCGCGGATGAACACCCTGACCGACGCCTGGCACTGGCTCACCGACTCCGCCCACTGGTCGGGCGACGACGGCATCTGGCACCGGCTCGCGCAGCACCTGGTCCTCACGGTCGTCTGCCTCGTCATCAGCTGTCTGATCGCGCTGCCGGTCGCGCTCGTCCTCGGCCACCTCGGCAAGGGCGGCGCGCTCGCCGTCAACATCTCCAACATCGGCCGCGCGGTGCCCACCTTCGCCGTACTGGTCCTGCTGCTCCTGACCCCGATCGGCAAGTGGGGCGAGGGGCCCACGGTCGTCGCCCTGGTCCTGTTCGCCGTACCGCCGCTGCTCACCAACGCGTACGTCGGCATGCGCGAGGTCGACCGCGATGTGGTGCGGGCCGCGCGCGGGATGGGGATGACCGGGCGGCAGATGCTGTTCCGCGTCGAACTGCCGCTCTCCCTCCCACTGTTGATGAACGGCGTACGGATCGCGGCCGTCCAGCTCGTCGCGACCGCCACGATCGCCGCGCTGGCGGGCGGCGGCGGACTCGGCCGCATCATCACCGCCGGCTTCAACCTCGCCAACACCGCGCAGGTGGTGGCCGGGGCGGTGCTCGTCGCCGTGTTCGCGCTGCTCGTCGAGGGCGTCTTCGAGGTCGCCGAACGGCTTGCGCCACGCTGGGTGAGGGGAGCGCGATGAAGCGACGCCTGGCCGCGGCAGGCCTGCTCCTCCTGGTCACCGGCTGCTCGACCGGCCCGTCCCTGGAGAACCAAGGCGCCGTCACCGCACCACCCGGCGACAGCCACCACCTCACCATCGGCTCGGCCGGATTCACCGAGAGCGACCTGCTCGCCCAGATGTACGCGCTCCTGCTCAACCAGGCCGGCTACAAGACGTCCCTGCTCACCGTCGCCAACCGCGAACTCTACGAACCCGCCCTGGAATCAGGGCAGATCGACGTCGTCCCCGAGTACGCGGCCACCTTCGCCGACTGGCTCAACGCCAAGACCAACGGCCCCGACGCACCGGCCGTCGGCTCACCCGACCTCACCACCACCATGAAGGCACTCCGCCAACTCGCCACCCCACGTGGGCTGACCGTCCTCGACCCCGGAAAGGCCGTCGACCAGAACGCCTTCGCCGTGGCCCGCTCGTACGCCACGAAGCACCACCTCAAGACCCTCAGCGACCTCGGCGCCTCGGGACTGAAGGTGCGGCTCGCGGCGGGCGACGAGTGCGTGCAACGGCCGTACTGCGAACCGGGGTTGAAGAAGACCTACGGCATCGACATCACCGCCGTCGACCCGAAGGGCGTCGGCACGACCCAGGCGAAGAGCGCGGTGAACAACGGCCAGGACCAGATGGTGCTGACCACGACCACAGACGCCACCCTCGACGAGTTCGGCCTTGTCATCCTCACCGACGACAAACACCTCCAGAACGCCGACTACGTCGTCCCGGTCGTCAACCGCTCCCGGGCGGGGAGCACCGGCGTGACCAAGGCGCTGGGGAAACTCAATGGCGTCCTCACCACGGCCGACCTGGCGTCCATGAACCAACAGGTGGACAGCTGGCGGAGGTTGGCGCAGGACGTGGCGCGAACGTATCTGGAGGACAAGGGCCTGCTGAAGTGAGCGCGGGGGAGTGCCAGTGGTGGGTTGTACGTTGCGGGCATGGTGTCCATCCGGTCGGTGCCGCCCCAGCGTCCGGGCCGGGCGGCGGCGAACTCCTCCGCCTCGCCTTCCAGTAACCAGGCGAGAACCTGAACACGGCCTTCTGCGTGGCCCTGTATCTGCGCGCGGCCGAGCACGCGCTCCCGCAGGGCTGCCCCCTCACCGACAGCTGAGCCGGAGAGCGACACTCAGGCATCCGCCACCGAGTCGAAGTCCACCTGCCCCCTCGGCACCCCCAGCGCATCCGCGTCCACCGACCGCCGCAACGCCTCGTGCAGCTTCGCCGGAGTCAGCACGCCCAGGAAGCGCGCCCCGTCCAGCACGGCGACCCACCCGGCGTCGTGCTGGAGCATCACGCCGAACGCCTGCTTCAAGGGGGCGCCCACAGGTACCCACGCGTTCATCCGGTGGGCGAGTTCGCCGACCGTACCGCCCGCGGTGAGTTCGTCGGCCTTGACCCAGCCCTGCAGTTCGCCCTGCTCGTCGAGGACCACGGCCCACCTCGCGCCCTCCACCCGCAGCCGGTCCGCGGCCCGCTGCGCCTGCTCGTCCACGCGGGCGACCGGCGGTTGTTCCAGGTCGTCGGGCTCGATCTCCGTCACCGACAGCCGCTTCAGCCCCCGGTCCGCGCCCACGAACTCGGCGACATACGGCGTCGCCGGCGTGCCGAGCACGGCGCCGGGGGTGTCGTACTGCTCGATCCGCCCCTGCCCGTACACGGCGATACGGTCGCCGAGCCGTACCGCCTCCTCGATGTCGTGGGTGACCAGCAGCACCGTCTTGCGCACGGCGGCCTGCATCCGCAGGAACTCGTCCTGCAACTGCTCGCGCACCACCGGGTCGACCGCGCCGAACGGTTCGTCCATCAGCAGCACCGGCGGATCGGCCGCGAGCGCCCGCGCCACACCGACGCGCTGCCGCTGCCCGCCCGACAACTGCTCCGGGTAGCGCGGGCCGTAGGTCTTCGGGTCCAGGCCCACCAGATCGAGCAGCTCGGCGGCCCGCTCCCGCGCCTTCGCCCGCTTCCAGCCGATCAGGGACGGCACGGTCGCCGTGTTGTCGAGGACCGTGCGGTGCGGGAAGAGGCCCACCTGCTGAATGACGTATCCGATACGGCGGCGCAGTCGCACCGGGTCGACGGTGGCGATGTCCTCGCCGTTCACGAAGATCCGGCCGGAGGTGGGCTCGATGAGCCGGTTGACCATCATCATGGTCGTCGTCTTGCCGCAGCCGGACGGACCCACGAGCGTGACGAGTTCGCCCTCGTTCACCTCGAAGGACAGCCCGTCCACAGCCGTCGTACCGTCCGGGTACCGCTTGCCGACCTGCTCGAACCGGATCATGCCCTCACGCTAACGGCGCCCGTCCCGCACCGCCCTTCAACAGCGTCCCACCGGCTGGTGACGCGGGCACGCCGACCCTGAAATGATCCGAGGCAACGCGACCTCACCGACGCAACTCCACCTCCAGCCACCGGCACAACTCCACCTCTCGGACGGCCGAAACGACAGCCGAAGGGACAGCGGCATGAACGACGGAGTCGACGGAGCCGACGCAACGGCCCGCATCGGAAGGCTGCGCCGCCGCACGTTGCTCACGACGGCGGCCCTGAGCGTCGTCCCCGCGGCGATGGCAGGAGGCAACGGCGCCGGAGGAACCGCCTCGGCCGGCACCACGGTGTCGGGCCTGACCGTGGAACACCGCACCGACCCGCTCGGCGTCGACGCGGCACACCCGAGGTTCGGCTGGCGCACGGCGTCCGCCGCGCGGGGCCGGCACCAGACGGCGTACCGGATCAAGGTCGCCACCTCGCCCCGGCACCTGACCCACGGCACGGCCGACATCTGGGACAGCGGCCGCGTCGACTCGGCGGACTCGGTCGCGGTCCGCTACTCCGGCCCCGAACTGCACGCCTCGACCCGCTACCACTGGACGGTGACGGTGTGGGACGAGCACGGCCGCTCCGTCACCGCCGCGCCCACCGCCCACTTCGAGACCGGCCTGCTCAGCACCGACGGAATCACCGGCTGGGACGGCGCGCAGTGGATCAGCATGGCGGGCAAGCGCCCGAACACCGCCGGAGCACCACTCCTGCGGCGCCAGGTCGCGCTCACGGGCGGGCAGGTGACCGAGGCCCGGCTCTACCTCTCCGCACTGGGCGTGTACGACGCCTACGTCAACGGGCGCCATATCTCCGTGCCCCAGGGCGACAGCACCACCTACGAGTTCCTGCCCCCGGGCTGGACCAACTACGACACCACCGTCAACTACTTCACCTACGACGTCACGGACCTGCTCGCGGACCCGTCGCAGGTCACCCTCGCCGCCGTGCTCGGCAACGGCTGGTACAACGGCCGCATCTCCGAGAACAGCACCCACTACTCGGCCGATGGCAACCCCCTTGCCCTCAAGGCGAAACTGCTCATCCGGTACGCCGACGGCTCGACCCAGACGATCGTCACCGCACCCGGCGCCGACTGGAGCGCCACCGACACCGGCCCCTACCGCACCGACGACATCTACGACGGCCAGCTCTACGACGCCCGCAAGGAACTCCCGGGCTGGACGGCGAACGGCTTCGACACCTCGGCCTGGTCGGCCGTCGAGGCGCAAGGCCCCTTCCCTGACGCTCAGTTGGTCGCCTATCCGGGCGAGAGCGCCCGCCTGATGCCCGAGTGGGACCGCAAACCGCACTCCGTCACCGTGTACACGGGCGTCGCGGGCTTCGCTGGAGTCACGGGAGTCGCGGGCCAGGAAGGCAGCGCGAACGGCAAGGGCCGTATCGTCGTCGACCCCGTCCGCACGGTCACCGATCCCACGCGGGCGTCCACCGTCTCCGTCACCCTGCACCCCGGCGACACCGCCGTCATCGACCTCGGCCAGAACCTGGTCGGCGTGCCCCGCTACACCCTGCGCGGCCCGGCGGGCGCCCAAGTCGCCTTCAAACCGGGGGAGATGCTCAACGACGACAGCACGGGCGCCGACGGACCCGCGGGCTCGGTCTACCGCGCGAACCTGCGCACCGCCGAAGCCACCAGCACCTACATCCTCAAGGGCGACCCGGCCGGCGAGACCCACCAGGACTCGTTGACCTTCTACGGCTTCCGGTACGTCTCCGTCACCACGACGGAGACCGTCACCCTCGTCGAGCTCACGGGCAAGGTCGCCACCTCCGCGCTCCGCGACATCGGCACCGTCACCACCGACGACACCGACGTCAACCAGCTGATCAGCAACGTCCGTTGGGGCCAGCGCGGCAACTACCTCTGGATACCCACCGACTGCCCACAGCGCGACGAACGCCTCGGCTGGACCGGCGACACCCAACTCTTCTCCAACACAGGCCTGTACAACACCGACGCCGTCCCTTTCCTGAGCCACTTCCAGGACACGCTGATCGACTCACAGCACACCTACGGCGCGGGGAGAGCCCAGTTTCCCTGGGTCGCCCCCGGCCACCGCTACAGTCAGCCGCTCCCGGCCGGCGGCTGGGCGGACTGCGGCGTGGTCGTGCCGTGGACGGTGTGGCAGATGTCCGGCGACACCACGGTCATCGACCGCAGTTGGGCATCGATGACCAAGTACCTGGACTGGATCCGACAGCGCACCGGCGACAGCTACGCCGGCCAGGGCGCGATCTTCGGCGACTGGCTCGCCTTCCAGATCACCAGCACCCAGCTCATCAGCGACGTCTACTACGGCTACAGCGCCCGCCTGATGGCGGACATGGCCCGCGCCACCGGCCGCACCGCCGAAGCAGCCACCTACGAGCGGCTGTTCACCCACATCAAACGAGCCTTCATCACCAAGTACTTCGTCACCGACGCCCTCACCGGGCAACTGACCGTCCGGTCGAGCCTCGGCGACCCACCGCCCCACACCCCCGGCAACAGCGCCGGCAGGACCGAGGACGACACCCAGACCGCCCTGCTCTGGATCCTCAAACTCGGCTTCTACGACACGGAGTTGCAGCACCGCCAACTCGTCACCCTGCTCGCCGACAACATCGGCAACAGCGCGGCCCACAAGGCGACCCACCCCGACAGCACCCGCGTCGAGTACGCGGAGAACACCCTCGCCGTGGGCTTCCTCGGCGTGAACGTCATCGCCCCCGTCCTCACCGACGAGGGCCGCGTCGACCTCGCGTACAGCCTCCTCCACCAGAACGCGATGCCGTCCTGGCTGTACTCGGTGGCCAACGGCGCCACCACCGTGTGGGAGCGCTGGAACTCGTACTCGAAGCAGGACGGTTTCGGCCCGGTCGACATGAACTCGTTCAACCACTACGCCTACGGCGCGATCATGGAGTGGATGTACGAGAGCATGGCCGGCATCGCCAAGGACCCCGAACACCCGGGCTTCAAGCACTTCTTCCTCCGGCCGCACATCGACCCGACCGGCAGGATCACGAAGGTGCGCGGCTCACACGTCTCTCCCTACGGCGAGATCGTCAGCGAATGGACCGCGCGGGACGGGAAGTTGGCGTACCGGGTGATCGTCCCCGCCAACAGCACGGCGACCCTGCGCATCCCCGCCGCCGACCCGTCGACGGTCCACGAGGACAAGCGTCCCCTGGCCGAGGCGCTGGGCGTGGAGTTCATCGGCTTCGCGGACGGCATCGCCTGCTACCAACTCCCCTCGGGAAGCTACGAGTTGACCTCCACGCTCGCCTGACCGCTCACCAGCACCACCTCAAGGGTGCGCGGACCGTGCACCCCCTCGACCCGGTCCAGCTCGATGTCACTGGTCGCGGAGGGACCGGAGATCCAGGTCAACGGGCGCGCCGGGTCAAGGCGTTGGAGAGCTTGGGGCACCGAGGACACCACCTGGTCCGGCACCCGTACGACACAGATGTGGTGGTCGGGGACGAGTGTGATCCGGCGGCGGCCCTGGTCCGGGCCGCCGTCCAGGACGATGGTCCCGGTCTCCGCGACCGCCACCGCACACGCCGTGACCACACTGCCGACCCGGTCCAGCTCGCGCGGGGTGCTCTCGGCCCGGTCCGCGACCTGTTCGGCGTCGGACGCCGCGAGCCAGGAAGGCTCCAGACCCCGCGGTACGACGACCGTCTTCGAGCCCCGCCCGGCGAGCAACCCGGCGATCACGGCGGGCAGTTCGGGCTCCGTGCACCGGTGCACGAGCGCCCGGTAGTCGGCCAGGTTCTCGGCGAGCAGATCGACCGTCTGCTCGACACTCCGGTCCCCGTGCTCGCGCAGATAGCCGCGCTCGAAGGCCTGCTCGTAAGGCGTGTCGTCCTTCGGCACGTCCGCGAGTGCGCGCTCCACGCGGCCCAGAATCCGTTCCCTGCTGCTCACTTGGCGGCCCCCTTGTCGGTGTTCTCGCCGTGCGTGCGCTGCCACCAGTCGCGGAACGGCTCCGCCGGTACGGCGGGCAGGTCCCGAGTGCCGGTCCACGCCTTGCCGGGGCCGGGCAGGGTCCGTGGGTGGAAGCGGCGGGTGCGGGACGCGAGCCGTTGGCCGGTGCGCAGGGCGCCCGGGTGGGTGAACGTCCAGCGGGCCGCCCGCATCGCCGCGCGCTCGGCGGCATGCCCCTTGGCGGGCTGCAGGACGACCTTGTTGCCCTCGCGGGTCACCGGCCCGCCCTCCACGATCCGCTCCCGCAGATGCACCAGCACTTCGGGGATGTCGATGGCGACCGGGCACACCTCGTAGCAGGCACCGCACAGGGATGAGGCGTACGGCAGTGAGGCGTCGATCTCGCTTGCCGTGCCCCGGAGTTGGGGGCTGAGGATCGCGCCGATCGGGCCCGGATAGACCGAGCCGTAGGCGTGACCGCCGGCCCGCTCGTACACCGGGCAGACGTTGAGGCAGGCCGAGCAGCGGATGCAGCGCAGGGCCTGGCGGCCGACCTCGTCGGCGAGGGTGTCGGTGCGGCCGTTGTCGAGCAGGACCAGGTGGAAGGTGCGCGGCCCGTCCCCGTCGGTCGTGCCCGTCCACGTGGAGGTGTACGGGTTCATGCGCTCGGCGGTCGAGGAGCGGGGGAGGGTCTGCAGGAACACCTCCAGGTCCTGCCAGGTGGGCACGATTTTCTCGATGCCGACGACCGAGATCAGCGTCTCGGGGAGGGTGAGGCACATGCGGCCGTTGCCCTCGGACTCGACGACGACGAGTGTGCCGGTGTCCGCGACCATGAAGTTGGCGCCGGAGACGCCGACTTTGGCCCGCAGGAACTTCTCGCGGAGGTGGAGACGGGCGGCCTCGGCGAGTTCGGCGGGCGTGTCGGTCAGCCCGTCCGGGGCCGGGCGGCCCCACTCGCTCATCTCGCGGACGAAGATCTCCCGGATCTCGCCCCGGTTGCGGTGGATCGCGGGGACCAGGATGTGCGAGGGGCGGTCCTTGCCCAACTGCACGATCAGCTCGGCGAGATCGGTCTCGTAGGCGCGGATGCCCGCCGCTTCCAGGGCTTCGTTGAGCCCGATCTCCTGCGTGGCCATCGACTTGACCTTGACGACCTCCGACTCGCCCGTCTCCTTGACGAGTTGGGTCACGATCCGGTTGGCCTCGTCCGCGTCGGCGGCCCAGTGGACGATGCCGCCTGCCGCCGTCACCGACTCCTCCAGCTGGACCAGATACCGGTCGAGATGGAGGAGGGTGTGGTCCTTGATCTGCTTGCCGGCCTCGCGCAACGCGTCCCAGTCGGACAGCTCCGCCACGGCCTTGGCCCGCTTGGCGCGGATCGTGTGGGTGGCATGGCGCAGATTTCCGCGCAGGGTCTGGTTGTTGACGGCCTCGTGGGCGGCCACGGGAAAGGCCGGATAGACGGGTGGGGGAAACGCGGGCATCCCGACGAACGTGCCGCTCATACGCTCGGCCCCTCTTCCGTTTCCGTGGCGGCCAGGATCTCCGCGATGTGCACCGGCCGCATGTCGGTGTGGAGCCGGGCCATCGTGCCGCCGATGTGCATGAGACAGGAGTTGTCCGCCGCGCACAGCACCCCGGCGCCCGTCGACTCGGCGTTGCGCACCTTGTCGGCGCCCATCGCCGCCGAGACGTCGGAGTTCTTCACGGCGAACGTCCCGCCGAACCCGCAGCACTCGTCGGCACCGGGCAGCTCGACCAACTCCAGCCCCTTGACGGCCTGGAGCAGCTTGAGGGGCCGGTCGCCGAGCCCGAGACTGCGCAGCCCGTGGCAGGTGGGGTGATAGGTCACCTTGTGCGGGTAGTAGGCCCCGACGTCCGTCACCCCGAGCACGTCGACGAGGAACTCGGTCAGCTCGTACGTCTTCGGCACCACCGGCGCCAACGTGGCCGCGAGAGTGTCCCCGCGCCCCTCGGCCCGGGCCCGCTCACCCATGCGCGGATACAGCTCCCGCACCATCGCCCCGCACGACCCGGACGGCGTGACGATCGCCTCGTACTCCCCGAAGACATCGGAGAAATGCCGGGCGAGCGGCTCGGCCTCATGGCGGTAGCCGGTGTTGTAGTGCGCCTGTCCGCAGCACGTCTGGGCCATCGGGAAGTCGACCTCGACGCCCAGCCTGGTCAGCAGTTTCACCACGGCGCGCCCGGTGTCCGGATAGAGCGTGTCGTTGACACAAGTCAGGAACAGGGCGACACGCATCGCGGCTCCTTAATGGTCGGTCATCGGATGGATGCAGCGTAGTCGGAGGTCACCGTCTCGGGGAGCCCCCGGTTCACCGCGCGGCGAGCCGGGCCCCCGAGTCGGAGGTCATCGTGTGGGGGGACCCCTGGTTCATCGTGCGGCGAGCCGGGCCTCCGCCGCCCGCCACCGGGCGGTGTCGCCCTGCGGCTCGTAGCGGGTCGACGGCTGGGTACGGGCAAGAAGTCTCCGCATGCCGGTCAGGTCGCCGACGAGCCCGTGGGCCCGCGCCTGGACGAGCACGTTGCCGAGGGCGGCAGCCTCCGTCGGACCTGCCACCACCGGCAACCCACAGGCATCGGCGGTCAGTTGGCACAACAGCGCGTTGCGGGTACCGCCCCCGACGACATACACGACGTCGACCGGATGCCCGGCGAGTTCCTGGGCGTCGCCGACCGCCCGCCGATGGGCGAGCGCGAGGGAGTCGAGAATGCAGCGCGTGATCTCCTCACGGGACTCCGGCACCGGCTGCCCGGAACGGCGACATGCATCGACGATCCGCTCCGGCATCCGCCCGGGCGCCAGGAACGCCGCGTCCCCCGCGTCCACGACCGACCGCAGCGCCGGAACCCGGGCCGCCCCGCGCAGCAGCTCTCCCAACTCCGGCTCGCCCCAGGCCCGTACACACTCCTGGAGCAGCCACAGCCCCATGATGTTGCGCAGATAGCGGACAGTGCCGTCGAGCCCCAACTCGTTGGTGAAGTTGGCGGCACGGCTGGCCTCGCTGAGCACGGGCGCGTCCAGCTCCAGACCGGCCAGGGACCAGGTGCCGGTGCAGATATAGGCGAACCGCTCCTCAACTGCCGGAACAGCGGCGACAGCTGATGCCGTGTCATGCGAACCGACCGCGGTGACCGGCACAGGACCCCGTAGCCCCGTCTCCTCCACCACCTCGGCCCGCAACACCCCCGCCGGATCGCCTGGTTGCCGCAACGACGCGAACAGACCGAGGTCGATGCCGAGGCGAGAAGCGATGTCGTACGCCCAGTCGCGCGTCCGGGGATCGATGAGCTGAGTGGTGGAGGCGTTCGTCAGCTCGGTGCCCTGCTCACCGGTGAGCCAATACGACAGCAGGTCGGGGATGAGCAACAGCCGCTCGGCATGGGCCAGTTGGGCCGATTCACGGGCCGCCGTGAGCTGGTACAGGGTGTTGAAGGGCGCGTACTGCAACCCGGTCGACGCGTACAACTCACTCGCGGGCACAGTCGCCCACACCTTCTCGGCGACCCCCTCCGTGCGGGCGTCCCGATAGTGCACGGGATTGCCCAGCAACGCCTCGTCCGCGTCCAACAGTCCGTAGTCCACCGCCCAGCTGTCGATGCCGACCGAGTCGAGCCGCCCGCCGGTGACCGCGCCCGCCGCCCGGAGCCCGTCCAGGACACCCGCGTACAGCGCGAGGATGTCCCAGCGCAGCCCCTCGGGCGTGCGGACGGGCCGGTTGGGAAAGCGGTGTGCCTCCGCCAACTCCAGGGAATCGGGCCCGACGTGGCCGACCATGACCCGTCCGCTGGACGCGCCGAGGTCGATCGCGGCGTAGGCGTTCACGTCGGTGCTCACCGAAGGAAGGCGGCCGCAACGCCGGCGTCGACCGGGACGTGCAGCCCGGTGGTGTGCGTCAAGTCCCCGCCGGTGAGGGCGAAGACGGCGTTCGCGACATGCTCCGGCAGCACCTCACGCTTGAGGATGGTCCGCTGGGCGTAGAACTCACCGAGCTTCTCCTCCTCGATCCCGTAGGTCGCCGCCCGCTGCGCACCCCAACCACCCGCGAAGATGCCCGAGCCACGCACGACACCGTCCGGGTTGATCCCGTTGACCCGGATGCCGTGCTCACCCAACTCGGCGGCCAGCAGCCGTACTTGATGGGCCTGGTCGGCCTTGGTCGCGGAGTACGCGATGTTGTTGGGACCGGCGAACACGGCGTTCTTGGACGCGATGTAGAGGATGTCGCCCCCGAGCCCCTGCGCGATCATCGCCCGGGCCGCCTCACGCGAGACGAGGAACGAACCACGGGCCATGATGTCGTGCTGCAGATCCCAGTCCCTCGCCGAAGTCTCCAGCAGGGGCTTGGAGATGGAGATCCCCGCGTTGTTGACGACGAGATCGACCCCGCCGAAGGCGAGCAGCGCGGCCTTGAAGGCATCGGCGATCTGCCCCTCGTCCGTCACGTCGACGGTGACGGCAACGGCCTTGTCGGGCCCGCCCAGTTCCTCCGAAACGGCCTGCGCACTATCGGAGTTGAGATCCGCGACGACGACACAAGCCCCTTCATCGACCAACCGCCGGGCGATGGCCTTCCCGATCCCACTCCCCGCACCGGTGACGAGCGCGACCCGAGTGGCGAGCGGCTTGGGCTTGGGCATCCGCTGAAGCTTGGCCTCCTCCAGCGCCCAGTACTCGATACGGAACTTCTCCGACTCCTCGATCGGCGCGTACGCCGACACGGCCTCGGCCCCGTGCATCACGTTGATGGCGTTGACGTAGAACTCGCCGGCCACCCGCGCCGTCTGCTTGTCCTTGCCGAAGGAGAACATGCCCACACCGGGGATCAGCACGATCGCAGGGTCGGCACCACGCATCGCGGGGGAGTCGGGCAGAGCGTGCCGCTGGTAGTAGGCGGCGTACTCCTCGCGATAGGCGGAGTGCAGCTCCTTCAGCCGCGCGATGGCTTCGTCCAGCGGAGCCGTAGGCGGCAGATCAAGAACGAGCGGCCTGACCTTGGTCCGCAAGAAGTGGTCGGGGCACGAGGTACCGAGCGCGGCGAGCCGGGGATGCTCGGCCCGCGCGAGAAAATCAAGAACGACATCAGAATCGGTGAAGTGCCCCACCTGCGGCCGGTCTTGAGAGGCGACAGCACGAATGTACGGCGCGAGCGCGGCGCCCCGCTCCCGTCGCTCACCCTCCGGCAGCGCACCGTACCCCTCGACAACGGGCCCGAACGGCTCCGGCTTCCCCCGCTCGACGAGGAACGCCTCGGCGGTACGGATGATGTGCAGCGAGTTCCGCTCGCACTCCTCGGACGTGTCACCCCACGCGGTGATCCCATGCCCCCCGAGCACACACCCAACGGCCTGCGGATTGGCGGCTTTGACGGCAGCGATGTCCAGCCCCAACTGAAACCCGGGCCGCCGCCAGGGCACCCACACCACGGTGTCCCCGAAACACTCGGCGGTCAGCTTCTCCCCGTCGGCGGCGCAGGCGAGCGCGATCCCCGAGTCCGGATGCAGATGATCGACATGCCCGGCGTCCACGAGTCCATGCATCGCAGTGTCGATGGAGGGCGCCGCACCCCCCTTCCCATGAAGGCAGTAGTCGAACGCGGCAACCATCTCGTCCTCGCGGTCGACTCCCGGATACACATCGACAAGCGCCCGCATCCGGTCGAGCCGCAGCACTGCGAGCCCGGATTCGGTGAGGGTCCCAAGGTCACCGCCGGACCCCTTGACCCACATCAGCTCGACATCACCCCCGGTGACGGGATCGGTGTCGATGCCCTTCGCGGACGTATTGCCACCGGCGTAGTTGGTGTTACGAGGATCGGAACCAAGCCGATTGGAACGAACGAGGAGGGCGGCGGCTTCGTGGTGGGGTGCCATGACTTTCAGTTCCTTACGAGAGAGGTGGGTGCATTCCCCTAGGGGCGCGGGGAACTGCGCGACCAGCCACATACGGCCCGCACCCCGCGAACAACAGATCCAGGCAGACGCTCACGCCCCCCAACCGGCCTGCTGCCCCCCAACCCGCTCAGCAACAATCCGCTCCTGCCACCCACTCGCCCGATACGCCGCGATGGGGTCAGGGGCAAGCCCCTGTTCCTCGCGCAGCTCCCTCAGCAGTGGCCGCACGTCAGTGTTGTACGCGTCCATCAGCACGGCATTCGCCTCCAGCACATCCCCAGCACGCTGCGCCGCACCCAACGCCACAGGGTCCACAAGCAACGCCTTCGCCGTGGCCTCCTGCACATTCATCACCGACCGAATGATCGCCGGAATCTTCGCCTCGATGTTGTGACACTGATCCAGCATGAAGGCGACATCGGCAGTGAACCCCCCACCCCGGATCACCTCATACATGATCCGGAACAACTGGAACGGATCAGCCGCCCCCACCATCAGATCGTCGTCCGCATAGAACCGCGAGTTGAAGTCGAACGCCCCGAGCTTCCCCTCCCGCAACAGCGTCGCGACGATGAACTCGATATTGGTACCGGGCGCGTGATGCCCCGTGTCGACCACGACCTGCGCCTTCGGCCCGAGCTTCAGGCAATGGGCGTACGCAGTACCCCAGTCCGGCACGTCCGTCGCGTAGAAGGCCGGCTCGAAGAACTTGTACTCCAGCAACATCCGCTGCCCGTCCCCCAGCCGTGCGTACACCGCCGCAAGCGCCTCCGCCAACCGATCCTGGCGTGCGCTCAGATCATCCTGCCCCGGATAATTCGTCCCGTCGGCGAACCAGAGCTTCAGATCGGCGGAGCCCGTCGCATCCATGATGTCGACGCACTCCAGCAGATGATCCAGCGCCTTGCGCCGCACCGCCGCGTCGGGATGACACACGCTGCCGAGCCGGTAGTCGTCGTCCTGGAACGTGTTCGAGTTGATCGCACCGAGCTTCAGCCCGTGGTCCTCCGCGAACTTCCCCAGCGCCCCGAAGTCGTCGACCCGGTCCCAGGGGATGTGCAGGGCGACCGTAGGAGCCACGCCGGTGAACTCGTGGACCTTGGCGGCGTCCTCCAGTTTCTCCTGCGGAGTCCGAGGAACGCCCTCCTGGGCGAAGACCTTGAACCGGGTCCCCGAGTTCCCGTACGCCCACGACGGCGTCTCGACTGCCTGGGTCCTGAGAGCGGCCTTCACCGCGGCGAGATCGGTCACTTGAGGGCTCCTGTGACGTGCGACGGAACGACGTGTGTATGAAACGATTCAGAGAGCGAAGTTATGAGCCCCCCGAAGGGGTGTCAAGCCCTACGGCGAAGCCTGTGGCCCGTGACTCCAATGTGACCTTTGGCTATCGAAAGTTTTTCGATGCGGACCCATTGACGTGACAAGGCTGGCGCGCCTAACGTCCCGGCAACCAAGTTGAAACCTTTCACGACGCTGTGAGGGCCTACCCGCCGGCGTCGTCGAGGAGCCCCTCATGACCCACCCGTCAGAAGCGGGTCCGGCCCCGGTGCTCGCGCTCAAGGGCATCTCCAAGTCCTTCGGCGCGGTGCGCGCCCTGCGGGACGTGTCCCTCGAACTGTTCCCCGGTGAGGTGCACGCACTCGCCGGTGAGAACGGCGCGGGCAAGTCCACTCTCATCAAGACCCTCGCCGGTGTGCACCGGCCCGACGCCGGCCAGGTGCTGCTCGACGGCGCGCCCGTCCTCTTCCACGGTCCCGGTGACGCCCGCGACGCGGGTATCGCCGTGATCTACCAGGAACCGACCCTCTTCCCCGACCTGTCGATCGCCGAGAACATCTTCATGGGCCGCCAGCCCCGCCGCGCGCTGGGCCGGATCGACCACAAGGCCACGTACGCGGCGACCGCCGACCTGATGAAACGGCTCGGCGTCGAGCTCGACCCCGACCGCCCGGCGCGCGGACTGTCCATCGCCGACCAGCAGATCGTGGAGATCGCCAAGGCGCTCTCCTTCGACGCCCGCGTCCTCATCATGGACGAGCCGACGGCCGCCCTCACCGGCAGCGAGGTGGCCCGCCTCTTCGGCGTCGTCCGCACCCTGCGCGAACAGGGCGCCGCCGTCCTGTTCATCTCGCACCGCCTGGAGGAGATCTTCCAGATCTGCCAACGTGTCACCACCCTGCGCGACGGCGCGCTGATCTCCAGCGAGCCGATCGAGGGAATGACCGAGGACGATCTCGTACGACGCATGGTCGGCCGCGATCTCGACGAGCTGTACCCCAAGCAGGACGTCGAGCCCGGTGAAGTCGCCCTGAGCGTCAAGCGGTTGACCCGCGAGGGCGTCTTCACCGACGTGTCCTTCGATGTACGGCGCGGAGAGATCGTCGGTCTCGCCGGGCTCGTCGGCGCCGGCCGTACCGAGGTGGCGCGGGCCGTCTTCGGCATCGACCGGTGGGACGCCGGCGGGGTCGAGGTCGACGGCAAGTCGCTGACGAACGGCGCCCCTTCGACCGCGATGGCCGCGGGCCTCGCCCTCGTCCCCGAGGACCGGAGGGCCCAGGGCCTGGTGATGGACATGTCGATCGAGCGGAACATCGGCCTGACCGGGTTGCGTACGACGGTCAGGGCGGGCCTTGTCGACCGGGGCGCCGAGCGCAGCCGGTCCCTCGACTGGGCGGTGAAGCTGCACGTCAAGTACGCGCGGATCGCCGACACCGTCAACACCCTCTCCGGCGGCAACCAGCAGAAGGTCGTCCTCGCCAAGTGGCTTGCCACCGGCCCCAAGGTGCTGATCGTCGACGAGCCGACCCGTGGCATCGATGTCGGGACCAAGGCCGAAGTGCACCGGCTGCTCAGTGAGTTGGCCGCCGACGGGGTCGCCGTCCTGATGATCTCCTCCGATCTGCCCGAGATCCTCGGCATGGCCGACCGCGTGCTGGTGATGCACGAGGGCCGGCTCACCGCCGAGATCCCCCGCTCCGAAGCCACCGAGGAAACCGTGATGGCCGCAGCCACCGGGAGGGCCGCCGCATGACCAAGGCCTTCATGACGACCGCAGCTTTCGGGAGGGCCGCCGTATGAACAGGTCCTTCATGGCGTTCGGACCTTTCGGGAGGGCCGCCGTATGACGGTCACCGCGCCCAATCCCGCGCCCGCCGCCGAGGTGCCCGAGTCGAGCAGCACCCGGCTGGTCGACCGGGTCTTCAAGATGCGTGAACTCGCCATCCTGGTCGTCTTCTTGGTGATGATCGGCATCACCCAGGCGGGCAACAGCGAGTTCCTGTCCGAGCAGGGCATCAAGGACCTGCTCCTCAACGCGACCATCCTGGTCCTGGTCGCCACCGGTCAGTCGCTGGTCGTCATCACCCGCAACGTCGACCTGTCCGTCGGCTCCACGCTCGGCATCACCGCCTTCGCCACCGGCACCTACCTCCAGGGCGGTGGCAACGCTGTCATCGCGATCCTGCTGGCGGTGCTGCTCGGTGTCGGACTCGGCCTGGTCAACGGGCTGTTGGTCAGCCTCGGGCAGGTACCGGCCCTGGTCGTCACGCTCGGCACGCTCTACATCATCCGGGGTGTCGACTCCATCTGGGTCGGCTCACGGCAGATCACCGCCGCCGATCTCCCGGGCGGATTCGTGGACTTCGGCTCCGGCGGACTGTCCGCGGTGCCCTGGCTGGCGATGATCGCGCTCGCCGTACTGATCGCCACCGCCTACTACCTCAAACACTTCGGCAGCGGACGGGAGTTGTACGCGCTCGGCTCCAACCCCGAGGCCGCCCGGCTCGCCGGCATCCCCGTCCGCAAGCGGACCCTCGCCGCGTACACCTTCTGCGGCGGACTCGCCGGACTCGCCGGCGCGATGTACCTCGCCCGCTTCGGCAACGTCGACTCCGGCACCGGCACCGGGTACGAACTCACCGTTGTCAGCGCGGTGGTTGTCGGAGGTGTGGTCTTCACCGGCGGCTCCGGCAGCGTCTACGGCGCGGCCCTCGGCGCCCTCCTGCTGACCTCCATCAACAGTGTGCTGCCCGCCCTCGGCGTCAGTTCCGTCTGGGTGCTCGCCATCAACGGCATCCTGCTCATCCTCGCCATCGCCGTCGACCGGATCGTCGCCCTGCGCGTGGCCACCGCACTGAAGAAGAGGAACGCCCGCCATGCCTGAGCCAGCGTCCTTTGCGAACCGCGCGATCCGCTGGGACACGGTCGTCGGCGCCCTCCTGATCGTCCTGCTGCTGTTCTCCTTCTCCTTCGTGGACGGCTTCGGCAACGCGCTGAACCTGTCGTTCCTGATCGGCAACACGCTCCCCATCGCGCTGATCGCCCTCCCGATGACCCTGTTGGTCGTCGCCGGCGAGATCGATCTGTCGGTCGCCTCCACGGCGGGCCTGTCGGGCGCGGTGATGGGCAAGCTGTGGAACGACGGCATGACCATCGAGACGATCATCCCGATCTGCCTGCTGCTGGGTGTGGCCTGCGGACTGGTCAACGGGCTCCTCGTCACCCGGCTCGGGCTGCCGTCCCTCGCCGTTACGATCGGCACCCTCGCCGCGTATCGGGGGATCGCACAGATCGTGCTCGGCTCCGATGCCGTGACCGATTTCCCCACGCAGTATCTGGACTTCGCGTCCGGGCGGCTTGGGAGCACGTTCCTTCCGCAGGCGTTTCTGCCCTTCCTCGTGTTGCTCGCGATTGCCGTGGTCGTGTTGCATGCGACGCCGTTCGGGCGGTCGTTGTTCGCGGTTGGCGCCAACGTGGAGGCTGCGCGGTTTGCCGGTATTCGGGTTCGGCGGCAGAAGCTGATCCTGTTCACGGTGACGGGGTTGATGGCTTCTCTCACCGGCGTCTTCTGGGCGCTGCATTACGCCAGTGCTCGGTATGACAACGCGACCGGGCTCGAACTGTCCGTCGTGGCAGCGGTGTTGCTCGGCGGGATCGATTTTGACGGCGGAAAGGGGACGTTGGGAGGTGCGATCGCCGGGGTTTTCCTGCTCGGTGCGTTGCAGAACGTGATGAGTCTGCTCAACGTTTCGGCGCAGTCGCAGATTGTCGTCACCGGTGTGCTGCTTGTTGTCTCGGTGCTTGGCCCTCGGGTTGCTCAGCAAGTGGCTGTCGCCAGGGCCGCGGCTCGTTCCACTGGATAGGTCGTTTGGCGTCTGCGGGCCCGTTGTGGCTGGTCGCGCAGTTCCCCGCGCCCCTTAAGGGGCGCTTCTGCTCACCCTCGTATCAAAGGAACCCATGCCATGCGCAAGTCATCCCTCCGTCGTGCCTGTGCGGCTCTCGTCGCCGTCACTTCGCTCACCCTCGTTGCCACCGCCTGCGGTGGCACCACCAAGAAGGACGTCAAGGACGAGAACACCGGCTCGGCCGTCACCGGTGGCAAGGCCGATCCGAATGCCGCGCTCAAGAAGGGGCTCACCGTCGCCTTCCTGCCGAAGGCGGTCAACAACCCGTACTTCACCACGTCCGACAAGGGCGGCGAGAAGGCTCTCACCGAACTGGGCGAGAAGTACAAAGAGGTCGGTACGACCAACGCCACTGACACCTCCGGGCAGGTCTCCTACGTCAACACGCTCACCCAGCAGCAGGTGAACGCGATCGCCGTGTCCGCGCAGGACCCGGGTGCCCTGTGCACCGCGCTCAAGCAGGCGATGAGCAACAAGATCAAGGTCGTCACCTACGACTCCGACACCAACCCCGAGTGCCGCAACGCCTTCGTCTCGCAGGCCAGCGCCGAGGACCTCGGCCGCACAGAGGTGCAGCTGCTCGCCCAACAGATCGGCTACAAGGGCGAGATCGCGATCCTGTCCGCCGCACAGACCGCGACGAACCAGAACACCTGGATCGGCTTCATGAAGGAGGAGTTGAAGGACCCCAAGTACAAGAACATCAAGCTGGTCAAGGTCGCCTACGGCAACGACGACGCCCAGCAGTCCTTCCAGCAGACCCAGGGTCTCCTCCAGGAGCACCCGAACCTGAAGGGGATCATCTCCCCGACCACCGTCGGCATCAAGGCCGCCGCCCAGTACCTGTCCGGTTCCAAGTACAAGGGCAAGGTCAAGCTGACCGGCCTCGGCACCCCCAACGACCTGCGCAAGTACGTCAAGAACGGCACCGTCGACGGCTTCGAGCTGTGGGACCCGGCGAAGCTCGGCGACCTGGCCGCTCGTACCGCCGTGGCGCTCGCGTCCGGGCAGATCACCGGCAAGGAGGGCGAGACCTTCAAGGCCGGTTCCACCACGTACACCATCGGCAAGGACGGCGTGATCAACTTGGGCAAGCCGACCGTGTTCGACGCGAAGAACATCGACCAGTTCAACTTCTAGTCCCCGAAGTTCCAGAAGGTCCCGAAGTCCCTTTTCCCTAAGGGGTGTTGATGCAACGTGTGTGCTTTCTGCTGAAGGTCCGGGCGGACCGCCTCGACGAGTACCGCGAGCGACACGCCGCCGTGTGGCCCGAGATGCTCGACGCACTCTCGGCCACCGGCTGGCACAACTACTCGCTCTTCCTGCGTGAAGACGGCCTGCTGGTCGGCTACTTGGAGACCGAGGACTTCGCCGCCGCCCAGGCCGGCATGGAAGCCACCGACATCAACTCCCGCTGGCAGGCGGAGATGGCGCCGTTCTTCGAGTCCCTGGACGGCGCCCGTCCCGACGAAGCGATGAAGCCCCTCACCGAGGTCTTCCACCTCGCGTGATCCCCCACAGGAGCCGCTCATGAGAAGACGCGCCGTGCTCACGACCGCCATACTGGCGGCCGTGGCGACGCCGGGCATCGCGCGGGCGGCCGACCCCGGCCCGTCCGTCACCAAGAAGAGCACCACCCAACTCGACGCCCAGGCCCTCTACTTCGTCTCGTACGACGGCCTGGTCAACAACAACTCGTTCCAGAAGAACGGCCTGTTGACCTACAAGGGTTATCAGTACGCGGCCTGGTACACCGCAAGCAAGCACGCCGTCGTCGGCCGCCGTGTCCTCGGCGGTTCCACCTGGTCCACGATCACCCTCTCCCACACCCTGAAGAGCGACGACTCCCACAACGTCATCTCCATGGGCGTCTCCAGGACCGACGGCCGCCTCCACCTCCACATGGACTCCCACAGCGACGGCTTCTTCTACGTCAAGTCGGTCGCCGGTCTCCTCGACAACCCGGCGTCCACCGCGTGGACTTCGGCCGTGCTCGGCGCCGTACAGACATCGCTGGACGGAGTGGCACTCACCACCCAGTTCACCTACCCCCAGTTCATCGCCACCCCCGAAGGCAAGCTGCAGCTCAGCTACCGCGTCGGGATATCCGGCAACGGCCGCAACGCCCTTGCCGAGTACGACGGTTCGACCTGGACGGCGCTGGGGGAGTGGAGCGCCTCGACCGGCACCTACACCAGCACGCACGGCTCCAGCGCCGCCCGCAACATGTACCTGCACGGCATCGACTACGACGTGAACGGCCGCCTGCACGCCTTTTTCACCTGGCGCGAGCAGTCCGCCGCCGTGATGTGCAACAGCGGCGGCATCACCAACCACGACACCGGCTACGTCTACTCGACCGACCGGGGCCGCACTTGGCGCAACGACGCGGGAACTGCCGTAGGAACGACGGGTAGTTCAAATACCGTGGCTGTCACGGACGCAGGTCTCGTCGTAGATTCACTCAACCCCGACCACTCCCTGATGAACCAGGAGAGCCAGTCCACCGACTCCACCGGCCTCCCGCACGCGATCATCAGCTACGTCCCCGGCCGCTTCGGCCAGTGCACCACGAACTACGTCACCGACCGCACCGCCAACGGCCGCGCCTTCCACGTCCGCAAGAACTCCGCCGGGACCTGGCAGAAGACCGAGATCCCGATCGCCCTGAACTCCAGCCAGCGCACCAAGCTGGTCCTGGACAAGTACGACAACGCCTACGCGGTCCTGCCCTACGGCCGTATCGCGGGCGCTTCGAAGTCCTCGGGGTACACGGACTGGGCGCTGCTGTACGACGGGAGCGGCCTGAACGCGTTCGGTGAGGTCGTCATCGACGAGCCGCGGGTGAGGGCGGACAGCGTGCTGTCGTTCATGTACCAGGAGAAATCGAGCGGTACGACCCCCTCGGCACTCCACGTCGTCGACTTCGCCCTGCCCGCGTGACCGGCACGGTCGCAGGAGTCGTCACAGGTCATGGCGGTAATGTGAAGACCTGCCCGCCGCCCCACGTCACCCTGGAGGTCTCCGCCTGATGGCCCAGCCGGTGGGTATCAAGGACGTCGCCCGCGCCGCCGGAGTCTCCGTCGGCACGGTCTCGAACGTCATCAACCGCCCGGACACCGTCGCCACGGAGACCCGGGCCCGGGTGCTGTCCGCGATCGACCGCCTCGGCTACGTCCGCAGCGAGTCCGCGCGCCAGCTGCGCGCCGGCCGCAGCCGGATCATGGGGCTGCTCGTCCTCGACATGGGCAACCCGTTCTTCGTGGACGTGGCCCGCGGCGCCGAGCGCGCCGCGCGGGAATCGGGGCTCGGCGTGATGGTCTGCAACAGCGCGCAGAGCCCCGTCGAGGAGGCCGACTACCTCTCGCTCTTCGCCGAACAGCGGGTGCGGGGCGTGCTGTTGACCCCGGCGGACGCGACCGGACGCAACATCGAATCGTTCCGCCGGCACGGCATCCCCTTCGTGCTCGTCGACCGCGTCGCCGAGGGCACCACCGAGTGCTCGGTCTCCGTCGACGACGTCGCCGGAGGTGCGCTCGCCGTGCGGCACCTGGTCGACGCGGGACATCGTTCCATCGCGTACGTCAGCGGCCCGCCCGGCTTCAACCAGGTGCGGGACCGCCGTACGGGCGCGAAGAACGCGCTCGCGGAGGCCGGTCTCGACCCCGACGCGCTGCGCGAGCTGCCCACCGACCGGCTCGACGTGGCCGCCGGACGCGACGCCGGAGCGCGTCTGCTCGGCCTCGCCGACCGGCCCACGGCCGTCTTCTGCGCCAACGACCTCCTCGCCCTCGGCGTGCTCCAGGCCATGTACGCGGCCGGGGTCGGCGTCCCCGACGACCTCGCGATCGTCGGCTACGACGACATCGAGTTCGCGGCCGCAGCCGCCGTACCGCTCACCTCGGTCCGCCAACCCGCCGTCACCATGGGTGCGTTGGCCGCCGAGCTGCTCCTGGAGGAGACCGAGGCGGAGACCGCCGCACGTCCGCACGAGCACCGGCGGGTCGTCCTCCAGCCGGAACTGGTGGTGCGCCGCTCCAGCCTCGCCGCCCGCTGATCCGCCGGTCAGTAGCGATCCGCAGGATTTCATGATCCAGGGGGTCGGATATCGGACGCGCATGTGCTGAGATGTGACGCGGCCCGTAAATCGTCCGTCCCAGGAGCCCCGTTGTCCGTCAGCTACCGCCAGCCCGGCGTCGTCCTCACCGACCGCCACTTCACCGTGCCCCTCGATCACGAGGACCCCACGGGCGAGACCATCCAGCTCTACGCCCGTGAGGTCGTCGCGAGCGGCAAGGCGCACCGCGAGGACCTGCCGTGGCTGCTCTACCTGCAGGGCGGACCCGGATTCGGGGCGAATCGTTTCGTCGGACGACAGGCCTGGCTCGACCGCGCCCTCGACGAGTACCGCGTCCTCCTCCTCGACCAGCGCGGCACCGGCCACTCCACCCCGCTCACCCGCCAGACGCTCCCGCTGCGCGGCGGCCCCGCCGAGCAGGCCGAGCACCTCACGCACTTCCGCGCCGACTCGATCGTCCGGGACTGCGAGACGATCCGCCCGGCCCTCACCGGTGGCGCCCCCTGGACCGTCCTCGGCCAGAGCTTCGGCGGCTTCTGCACGGTGAACTACCTGTCCACGGCGCCCGAGGGCCTGCGCGCCGCCGTCCTCACCGGCGGCCTGCCGTCCCTCGACGCCCACGCCGACGACGTCTACCGCGCCGCCTACCCGCGCATCGAGCGCAAGGTCGCCGCCCACTACGACCGCTACCCGCAGGACGTGGACCGGGCCCGCCGCATCGCCGAGCACCTGATGCGGCACCAGCCGGTCCTGCCCAACGGCTACCGGCTCACCCCCGAGGCCTTCCAGTCCCTCGGCATCATGCTCGGCAGCGGCGAGGGCAGCCACCGCCTCCACTTCCTCCTGGAACACGCCTTCGTCCGCACCCCGCAGGGCCACGAACTCTCCGACGCGTTCCAGGAGGAGGTCCAGAACTCCCTCTCCTACGCCGGGCACCCCCTCTACGCCCTCGTCCACGAGTCGGTCTACGGCCAGGACAGCCGCCCCACCGCCTGGTCGGCGGAGCGCGTCCGCGCCGAGTTCCCGCAGTTCGACGCCGCCAAGACCCTCACGGGCGACAGCCCCCTCCTCTTCACCGGCGAGTCCATCCACCCCTGGATGTTCGACTGCGACCCCGCCCTGCGCCCACTCCGCGACACCGCCGAACTCCTCGCCGCCCACACCGACTGGCAGCCCCTCTACGACCCCGCGCGCCTCGCCGCCAACGAGGTCCCGGTCGCCGCGGCCGTCTACCACGACGACATGTACGTCGACGCGACCCACTCCCTTCAGACGGCCCGCACGATCCGCGGCCTGCGCACCTGGGTCACCGACGAGTTCGAGCACGACGGGGTACGGGCCGGCGGCCCGCGCGTCCTGGACCGGCTGCTCGCCCTCACGCGGGACGAGGCGTAAAGCCCGAGGAGCGTGGCTATTCTGCGCCCATGACCGAGCCGCAGAGCACCCCACTCCAGCCCCTGCCCGACGACTGGCAACGCGCCCTCGCCGTCGTGGCCCACCCGGACGACCTCGAATACGGCTGCTCGGCGGCGGTCGCCGCGTGGACCGACGCCGGCCGGTCGGTCGCCTACGTCCTGGCCAGCCGAGGCGAGGCCGGCATCGACACACTGGAGCCACGCGAGTGCGGCCCGCTGCGGGAACGCGAGCAGCGGGCCAGTGCTGCGGTCGTGGGCGTGACGGAGGTGGAGTTCCTCGGCCACCGGGACGGCGTCATCGAGTACGGCATCGCCCTGCGCCGCGACATCGCCGCCGCGATCCGCCGTCACCGCCCCGAACTGGTCATCACCATGAACCACCGGGACACCTGGGGCGGCGTCGCCTGGAACACCCCCGACCATGTCGCCGTGGGCCGCGCCACCCTCGACGCGGCCGGCGACGCGGGCAACCGCTGGATCTTCCCGGAACTCCGGGACCAGGGCCTGGAGCCGTGGGACGGTGTCCGCTGGGTGGCTGTCGCCGGTTCCGCCACGCCCACGCACGCCGTGGACGCGACCCCCGGGCTGGAACGCGGGGTGCGCTCGCTGCTCGAACACCGCACGTACATCGAGGCGTTGACGGACGAGGACCCCGAGACGTACGCCCGCGAATTCCTGACGAAGTGGGCGACGGCCACCGGTGAGAGGTTCGGCGGTAAGCCGGCGGTGTCGTTCGAGCTGTTCGCGAGGTAGGTCCTGCCGGAGGGTCGAGGCAGGCCCCACACCAGGTGGCTCACGGGTGGTCGCCGAGGACATGCCGCATCGAAATTTCCGACATAAGGTTCATTTCGATGAATACCAAGCCACTCCGCCGGGCCCGCCCGGCCGCCCTGGTCCTCGCCGTCGTCGCGGCGAGCACGGTCGCGCTGGTCTCGTGCGGCAACGACAACGACAGCTCCGGCAGCAGCTCGCAGGCTTCGGCCCCGGACACGGCCTCCTTCTCGGGGATGACACCGTCGGCCCTGAAGTCGGCCGCTTCTTCGGCGGTCGCGTCGGCCTACGCCGCGGCCTCCGTCGCCGCGTCCTCCGCATCGGCCGCCGCGTCCTCCTTCGAGGCATCCGTGTCGGCCGAGGTGGCCCGCGCGAGCAAGGACGCCCAGAACGAGCTCAAGGACGTCAAGGGCCAGGGCAACGCCATGTCGGACGTCGCCATGACCGGCAAACCGCGCGCCCAGACCAGCGGACTGCTCGCCGTCGTCGTCACCATCACCAACAAGACCGACAAGAAGGCGTCCTACGCCGTCCAGGTCGACTTCCTCGACTCCTCGGGGAAGGTGGTGGAGACCCGCTACGTCGGCGCCGAGAACCTCGCCCCCGGCGCGAAGGCCCAGCCGATCGCCATCAGCACCAAGCCGCCGGAGCCGGTACTGACCCCGAAGTTGGCGAAGGCGCAACGCTATTGAGGAAGCTGACGGGCAACAGACGTCTCAGCGCTTGGAGTTGAGCTCGTCCACAGCTCCACCCGCATCGCCGATCGTCGTGTAGTCGACGGCGACGAAGTTCACCGGCCGACCGCGTTCCCGCTCGCAGCGGTGGACGCGGTCGAGCACGTACTGCCGGGCGTTGACCTTCCCCGCGTCCAGGCGGCTGCCGCCGTCGATGGTGATGAAGTGGTTGAGCAGGAACAGGCGTTTGTCGCTGCCGCCGCGATACGGTGCGCAACTCATCGCGTCCGGGGTCCGGAACGCGAACGGCGTCTCCATCCCGTAGTCGTAGAAGTTCCGGTACCAGGACGCCGGGCCGTCGGCCTGCTCGGCGAAGACGACAAGCCGGCGCCCGCTGTCGATCAGGTCGCCCAGGGTCGGCCACGGCTTCGCGGGATCGGGGTCCGGGGTGTGGACCAGGTCACTCAACCCGGCCTGCGTGAAGGCCTGTTCGGTGTCCTCGCCGCTGATCGCGTCCTGCACGATCAGCGTGACGACCTCGGTCGGATGGGCGCGCGTCCAGTCACCGATCTCGCGCAGCGCGGGCACCAGCGCGACGGCGCCGGCCCGGCACACGGAGTGGCACAGCCACAGCCCTTCGCGCGGCGGGTTGAACCTGTCCACGGTCGCGGCGATGAACTTCCGCTGTTCCGGGGTGAAGTCGGACTCGGCGAGCCGCTGCGTGATCTCGTCCGGGCGCTCCCACCGGTAGGTGTCGATCTGCAGGGCACGCACCCCGTCGTCCAACTGGGCGGAGATACCCGGGTCTTGAAGCGGGCCGATGAACCGGTCGACGGTCGACGACATCGCGTTGTGCGAGGTCAGGTAGGCGACCTCGTCGTACGACCGGTCGCACAGTGCGGCGCTGCCCTCACAGGTACGGGACGCGGCGGGCGTGACGGCGTACGGCACGAGCAGGATGCCGGCGACGGCGGCACCACCCGTGGCCAGGGCCAGCCACCGGATGCGGGGCGGTGTAGAGACGCGGGGCCTGACCTGAAGGGCCCAGCCCACGCCGGTCAGGAGGGCGCCGGCCAGAACAGGGACCAGGGCGGTCGTCAGGGCGGTGGCCGTGAGCCGGTCCAGGGCGGTGCGCTGCACGTCGTCGACCAGCCGGGCCAGGCTCGGCGGCCAGGAACCCGGCGGATCGATCACCTGCCCACCGCTGACCAGCCGGAACAGTACGGCGACGAGCCCGGCCAGTACCCCACCGGCGGCGAGCGACCAGCCCAGCGGCAGCAGTCGGCGGCCCGGAGGCGCCGAGCCCCCGGCGACCCACAACACCGCGAGCGAGACGACCAGGAGCGCCGAGGCGAGGGCCTCCGCGAGGCCGAGTCCGACGGCGGTGTAGGTGCGGGCGCGGTGGAGGGGCGCCAGGTCGTTGCCGGACGCGGCGAGGGTGTCCGTGAGGTTCCAGGTGCCGCCGTCGACGGTCGCCCGGAGCTGGGCAGCGGTCGTACGGATCCGGTCCGACACGACGGCGGGGGCGACGGTGGCGAGCGCGGTCGCGACATCACCGTCCCGCAGTGCCGTCTCGACCGCCGGACGCAGGGTGACCCGTTCCGCGGCGGGCAGACCGCTCACCAGCGTCTCCGCCGCCTGGCCCGCCTGAGCCTCGGTCAGCGGAAGGGCGGGCAGCCCCTGGGGCACGTGCCCCGCGACCACGGCACTCAGGGCGCCGGACAGGTCGGTCGAGAAGCGCTCGAAGTCGGGCTCGGGCCGGTCCTGGACCGAGGCGACGAGATCCCCGAAGTAGATCTGGGCCAGGTCGTTGAGGTTGGCCAGCACCGGCCGCAGATCGACCGTGAGGTCCAGCGAGTCGCGCTCGCCGCCCAGATAGCCCACCACGGCGTTGATCTGCTGCTGGGTGAGGTCCCGGACCGTCTCCGGCGGCAGCACCAGCTTGAGGTTGGAGGTGACCTGGGCCTCCGGAACCGGCAGCCGGGCCAGCAGCCCCCGGGTGACAGCCGCCGTCTTCGGATCGACCAGCACCTGGTTGTAGAGGCGGTCGTAGGCCTGCTGTTCGTCCAGTACGGACCGGTAGAAGCCCGGTGAGCCGACAGTGGAGCGGGCCGTGGCCGCGGTGGTGAGCACCGCGGTGGCGAGGGCGGCCAGGATGAGGGCCGCGATACGCGGCAGCCTGCGGGACGCGACGCCGACCGGGTCCATGACTCACCATCGTCGTCCCGCCCCACCGGCCCCGCAAACGGACAGGGGAGGCGGAAACCGCATCGCCATGGCGGCGGCGGACGTGCTTTGATCACCCCGGCCTTCGCTCGTACGACCACGGAATCCACCACGGGGACGGTATGAACGACGAGGAACTTCTGGCGGAGCGCTTCGAGGAACACCGCGGCCGGCTGCGCGCGGTCGCCTACCGCATGCTCGGCTCGGTGCCGGAGGCGGAGGACGCCGTCCAGGAGACGTGGCTGAAGCTCAGCCGCACCGACGCGGACGACATCAGGAACCTCGGCGGCTGGCTGACCACGGTCGTCGGCCGGGTCTGTCTCGACCTGCTGCGCTCCCGTACGTCACGCCGCGAGGAACCGATCGACGAGACCTTCACCGAGACCTTCGTACCCGACCCCTTGGTCAGCCCCCTCACGGAGCTCGACCCGGAAGAGGAAGTACTCCACGCCGACTCGGTGGGCCTCGCCCTCCTCGTCGTCCTGGAGACCCTGGAACCCGCCGAACGACTCACGTTCGTCCTGCACGACATGTTCGCGGTGCCCTTCGACGACATCGCCCCGATCGTGGAACGCGGTTCGGCCGCGACCCGCCAACTGGCCAGCAGGGCCCGCCGTCGAGTGCAGGGTGCCAGCCCGTCGACCGACCCCGATCTCGCCCGCCAGCGCGAGATCGTCGAGGCCTTCCTCGCCGCCGCACGCGAGGGCGACTTCGACGCCCTCGTCGCACTCCTCCACCCGGACGTGGCCCTGCGCGCCGACTCCGGTGCCCTGGTACGGGGCGCGGCTGCCTCCAAGGCGCTGCGCGGCGCACGCGCGGTCGCGGAACAGGCGCTCATGTTCGCCCCGTTCGCTCGCTTCGCCCAACTCGCCCTGGTCAACGGCTCGGTGGGTGTCGTCAACGCGCCCGAGGGACAGGTGCTTTCGGTCATGGGCGTCACCGTCGCCGACGGCCGGATCACCGAGATGTACATCCTCTCCGACCCGGATCGGCTGGCCCGCCTCGATGTGAACAGGGATGTGAACAGGTAAGTACGCTTGGACACCATGGAAGATCACATAGCGGACCGCTCCGACCTCCGCGGCGACTGCGAGCGCTGCTTCGGGCTGTGCTGTGTGGCGTTGCCCTTCGCCGTCTCGGCCGACTTCGCGATCGACAAGGCCGCCGGGACGCCCTGCCCGAATCTTCAGGGTGATCACCGCTGCGGCATCCACGCGAAGCTCCGGCCGAAGGGCTTCACCGGTTGTACCGTCTACGACTGCTTCGGGGCCGGGCAGCGGGTCTCGCAGGTCACTTTCGCCGGACAGGACTGGCGTACGGCTCCCCAGGAGCAGGCCCGCCGGATGTTCGATGTGTTTCCCGTCGTACGGCAGCTTCATGAACTGCTCTGGTACCTGACCGAGGCGCTCACCCTGCCCGCCGCCGGCCCGGTCCACCCCGACCTGCGCCGGGCGCTCGACCGCACCGAGGACCTCACGCGTGGGACGCCCGAAGAGCTCGGCGCGCTGGACGTGGGCGCGCATCGGCAGGAGGTCAACGTGCTGCTGCTGCGGACCAGTGAGCTGATGCGGGCGGGGGCGAAGGGGAAGAAGAAGGAGCGGCGAGGCGCCGACCTCATGGGTGCCCGGCTCAACGGTGCCGATCTGAGCCGGGCCAATCTGCGCGGTGCCTACCTCATCGCCGCCGATCTCACCGGGGCCGACCTGCGCGGTGCGGATCTGATCGGTGCCGATCTGCGGGACGCCGATCTCACGGACGCCGATCTGACCGGCGCCTTCTTCCTCACCCAACCGCAGGTCAACGCGGCCCGGGGGAGCGCCGGGACCAGGCTGCCGGAGTCAGTCGTCCGTCCCGTGCACTGGGCAGCGGGGTTCTGACCGAACCTCGTCGGGGACCGCGACCGGTGCGGAGGCCGCCGCCGCGGCGCGGCGGTCGAGGTGCAGGCGGAGGCCCTCCGGCATCAGCGTCAGGCGCTCGGCCACGCGCAGCTGGTACGCCGGGTCCGGGCGCAGTTCGTAGCGGCGCAGCAGCAGGCCCAGGACCAACGTCGCCTCGTGCAGGGCGAATTGGCGCCCGATGCACGCCCGCGCCCCCGTCCCGAACGGCTTGAAGGTGTGCGGGGCGCGGGAGCGTACGGCCTTGGCGTCGAAGCGGTCCGGGTCGAACTCCTCGGCGTCCGCACCCCACACCTCGGGGTCGCGGTGCAGCATCGGCGTCAGGATCAGCGCCCAGGCGCCCCGGCGCATCGGGTGGACCCCGGTCAGTTCGGTGTCCCGGGTGGCTTCGCGGGCGTACGCGGGGGCCGTCGGCCAGAGCCGTAGCGACTCGTCGAGGACCCGGCGGACGTAGCGCAGCTTGGCGACCTGGTCGTAGCCCGGGGTCCGCGTGTCACCCCACACCTGGTCCACCTCGGCGCGGGCGCGGGCCGCGATCTCCGGGTGGCGGGCGAGATAGTGCAGGGCGAAGGACAGGGAGCCCGAGGTCGTCTCGTGGCCGGCGACCAGGAAGGTGATGACCTGGCGGCGGACGTTCTCGGGGGAGAGGCGTTCGCCGGTCTCCGGGTGGGCCGTGTCGAGCATCCGGTCCAGCAGGTCGCCGTCACCGCCCCCGCTCGCCTTACGGCGGGTGTGCACCATGTCGTCGACCGTGCGATTGAGGTAGGCGATGTCCGCCTCGTTGCGGCGAGTTGCGGTACGCAGCAGGAGCGGGGCCAGAGGCGACGGTACGGAGTTGAGGCGTTGCGCGTAGCTGAGCGTGCCCACCATCGACGTCACGAAGGGGTGCGGGCGGTCGCGTTCGAAGGAGCCGAAGTCATGGCCGAAGCCGGTGCGCGCGATCGTCTCCAGCGTCAGCTTGGTCATGTCGCCGGGCACGTCCACCGACCGTCCGGCCGTCAGTTCGCGGTCCCAGTGGTCCGTGAGCCGCTCGGCCACGGACAGCATCATCGGGTGGTAGCCCGCCATCGCCTCGCGGCTGAAGCCGGGGGCCAGGACGTCGTGCGCCAACTGCCAGTTGGGCTCGTGGTTGTACGCCGTGAACAGCCCGTCCCCGGCGACCGGCCGCAGGTTCGCGACCCCCAGACCGACATGCTTGGCGAACCGCGACTCGTCCGCCATGTCGGCGACCATGTCGGCGCCCCACACGAACACGAACTCCTTGCCGAAGGCCTTCCGCCGGAAGATCGGGCCGAGTTGGCGGGCGTGGCGGAGCGTGTCCTGGAGGGGAGTGCGGCGGTCGGCGCCGAGGACGTCACCGAGCAGCGGGACCCGGCGCGGGGGATGCGGGATGCGGTCGAGGTCGGGCCAGCCCTGCTCGGCATCCCGGAATCCCTTCGGCAGCGCGGTCGGCGTCGCCGTCGTCTCCGCCATGACGCGATCTCCCTTGAGGCAGCGGGCCGTTGAGGGGCACTGAGCCTGTTGTACGTGGGTTCAATAGCGTGTTTCAGTGTGATCCCGTCGGTGAACCGACGTCAAGTAAAGTGCGGGAATGGCCGCCAACCAGGGTGAGCGCACGCGCCGCCGGCTCAGCATCGAGGAGCGTCGGGAGCAACTCCTCACGGTGGGCGCGCGGTTGTTCTCGGAGGACCCCTACGACGACGTGTGGATCGAGCAGGTCGCCGAGATCGCCGGGGTCTCCCGCGGGCTGCTCTACCACTACTTCCCGACCAAGCGGGACTTCTTCGCGGCCGTCGTCGAGCGCGAGAGCGAGCGGATGCTGCGGATGACGGCGGCCGTGCCGGGCGTGCCGGCCCGTGAGCAACTCGCCGTCGCCCTCGACACCTATCTGGAGTACGTGCACACCCACGCGCACGGCTACCGCGCCTTCCACCGCGCCGACGCGGCGGGCGACCAGACCGTGCGGCGGGTCTACCAGCGGGCGTTGGCCGCGCAGGAGCGGCAGATCCTGGCCGCGCTCGCCGCGGATCCCGAGTTCGGGCCGGCCGTGGCGGAGCGGCCCGACGCGAAGCTCGCGGTGCGCGGGTGGCTGGCCTTCACCACCGCCGTCTGTCTGGAGTGGCTGCGCGGGCCGGAGTTGAGCCGGGAGCAGGTGCGCGATCTGTGCGCACGGGCGCTGTTGGGCGTCATCTCGCCCTGAACAGTGGCTCGTGAAGCTGAGCAGCGGTTCGTGAAGGAAGTCGTGCGGATCTGCGTGACGTGGTTGGCGTGCGCTCCGATCTTCGGTAAGTTAGGCAAGGCTTACCTAAGGAGGTTCAGGGATGGGTGACAGCCAGACGTGGACGGCCGTGCCTGCCGCGGCCGAGCGAGCCCGCTCGGTGCTCGCCGCCGCATGGTCCTGCGCGGTGACCGCGGAGGGCGGTCGCGAGGAGTTCGTCGGAGCGCACAGCGTGGACGACGACGGCCGGGTGCTCCTGCAAGTACCCGAGGACAGCGCCCTGTTGGCGGCCGCGATCTGCGCGCCGCGCGGAGAGCCGTCCGCCGTCCTGGAGTTCGCGGACGTCGCCCCCGTCCCCGTGCGCAACCGTATCCGGGCCAGGCTGTGGCTGGCCGGGTGGTTCGTGCCCGAGGAGGGTCAACTCGCCTTTCGGGCAACGCGCGTGGTGCTGCGCCCGTCGACCGGCGCGGTCGTCATCGACCTCGACGAGTTCGCCGGCGCCGAACCCGACCCGCTCGCCCTGGCCGAGGCCCAGCTGCTCACCCACCTCGCCGACTGCCACTCCGACGCGGTCGAGCGGCTCACCCGGCTCGTCGAACCCGACAGCCTGCACGGCGCGGTCCGCGTCCAGCCCCTCGCCGTCGACCGGCACGGACTGACGCTGCGCATCGAGCGCGCCCGTGCCCACGGCGACGTACGACTGCCGTTTCACGCGCCCGCCGACACGGTCACCCACCTCACCGAGCGCATGCATGTGCTGCTCACCCAGGCCAGCGCCGCGTCCTGCCCGCGCCCCCTACAGCGGCAGCGCACAGACGGCGACCGGTGAGGCGAACGGCTCGCCCGCAAGCCGCAGTTGACCTGTGCCGTCGTCCACGTGGAACACACTGACCGTGCTCGACTTCTGGTTCGCGGTGAACAGCAGCGTTCCGTCCGGCGAGAGAGCGATCTGCCGCGGGAAGTCACCGGACACCGGCACCGTGTCGAGCAGCCTGAGCCGGGCGCCGTCCGCCTCGACGGCGTACCGGGCAAGGGTGTTGTCGCCGCGGTTGGCGAGATAGGCGTACGAACCGTTCGACGTCACCAGGATCTGCGCCGGGTAGTTGGTGGTGCTGCCCGTGCTGCCGCTGGACTGCGGGTCGCCGATCGAGAGGGCACCCGTGGCCGGGTCGTAGCCGCAGACCGCGATGGTGTCGTCGACCTCGTTGGCCAGGTAGGCGTACCGGCCGCCGGGGTGAAACGTGAGGCTGCGCGGGCCCGCACCCGCGCGGGTGTGCGCCTGCGAGACCTCGGTGAGCGTGCCCTTCGTGGTGTCCAGGCGGTAGGTGTAGACCGTGTCGGTGCCCAGGTCGACGGCGAGGACATGGCCGCCGTCGGGACTGGTGACGAACTGGTGGGCGTGCGGGCCGTCCTGGCCCGGACCCGGCTGCGGACTGGAGTGCTTGACCAGCGCGGTGCGTTCGCCGAGCGCGCCCGCGGTGTCGATCGGGTGCACGGCCACACTGCCGGAGGTGTAGTTGGCGCTGAGCAGCCAGCGCCCGGTGGGATGCACGGACAGATGGCAGGGGCCCGCGCCGCCGGTGCTCCGCGCGCCGAGGATCTTGCGGTCCGCCAGCCGTACGGCGGTCACCGCACCGGCCGTCTGTTCGTCGACCGCGTACAGCGTGCGACCGTCGGGGTGCACGGCGAGGTACGACGGGTCGGCGACCCCGGTGAGCGCTCCTCCGCCGGTGATCTGCCCGGTCGACGCGTCGTAGGTGGCCAGGCCGATGCCCGTGCCGCCGCCGTCGACCGAGGTGTACGTGCCGAGGTAGAGGGGTCGGGGACCGGAGGCCTTGCCGGTGCGGTGGGTGCCGGGAGCCGGTGCCTTGGCGGCCGACGGATCCGGCGTGTTCGTACCGGGCGATTCGGGATCCGCAGGTGCCGCGGCCGGTGAGGGGACCGCGACCACCGCCGCGGTTCCCGCCAGGGCGCCGATGAAACGGCGCCTGCTCCAGCCCTCGCGTGACGCCTCCGCACCACTGGTCATGCCCACACCCTCAGGTCGTCGCTTGCCTCGGTCGTCACAGCAACCTTGGCGTGACGGACCCGTCGAGCGCAAGACCGGCAACAGGCGTTGCGGACGGTGCAACGGGGGGGGGCGGTTGTGCGACCTACCCCGCCGACTGACGGGCTTACCAGTCGCCGTCCTCCACCGGCTTGCCCCGCGCGTCCTTGAGGGGCTGCACCTGGCCGGTCGCGGGCGGCTGCCAGGGTTCGTGGTCGTCGCCCAGCCAGTCGCCGACCGGCTGCACCGCGTCCAGGGTGTCGGTGGGGGCGAGATCGGTGGCGTCCTGGTCGTAGTAGTCGAACCAGGGGAGCCCCGCCTTGGTGTACGCGGCGCGGTCCACCGGCGACGGCGGCGGGGCCTCGCCGGTGATGCGGCGCCACTCCGGAGGCGTCACCAGGTGCACGAAGACCCGTCCGGCGGGCTCCTCGGCCCAGGACTTCAGCGGGCGATCGTCCTCGTAGACCTCCTGGTGCATCGAACCGCCGACACCGAGCCCCATGGCAGCGGCGGCCCGGGGGCTCGGTGCCGGCGGCGCGCCCGGCGCGGGGGCGGCCTGCGCGGCCATCGGCATGGCGGGCATGCCGTAGCCCCCGGTCGGCAGGGTCGTGGCACGCGCCCGTGACTGCTGCGACCGGCGGCGCTCCGCCTCCCGCCACTTCGCCAACTCCCGCTCGCCGAGCGGGAAGGACTGGAGCTGGACGCCGCCCCACACCTCCTCGCCCGTGACCTGCCCCTCGACGGTCGCGCCGAGGCCGAGCGGGACCGCCACGAACTGGCGGACCGTGCCCTTGCCGGAGTTGATGCCGTCGAGCCACGGCTGGCGGGGCAGTACCACGTAGTTCTGCGGATTCCGGGACAGCCGGTCGCTCCACGGCTCGCCCGAGACCGCGCACACCTTGCCCACCCCGACCTGGAGGGCGGCCGGCTCCAGCGTGCCCGCGAAGCTCAGCCACATCGCCTCGCGCAGATACACCGGCAGCATCACCCCGCCCCGCGCCCGCCACTCCTCGGGCACCGTGTCCGGGAAGTCCGCGACCCGCCGGACGGGGAACTCGCCGAGCCCCGGCGGCAACGGATGAGTGCCCGTCTCGGGCAGCCGCAGGGTGCGGACGAACCGCACCGCCACACCACCGGGCAGCCGCAAGGTGTTCCCGTCGATCCGTACGGTGCTGTTGGTCATGCGCCCGCCCCCATCGTTCCGCTGTGCCGTGTTGTCCTCGTTGTCCTCATGGGGGCGACCCGCCCCCGCGTTCCACGGCCGGAGGCCCCCGCCCCCAGGTGACTCCGTCACCTAGAACGATCGGCGCCCGTGTCCCGGTTCCTGCGCAGCCGATCCGGCACGCCCACCCGCTCCCGCAGCCAGGTCAGCCGGGGCATGCGTTCGCGCTGTTCGCGGGAGACCCGGTCCAGTTCCTCCAGCAGCCGGCGCGAACGGTGCTCGGTGTCCAGCTCGTCCAGCATGCGGTTGACCTCGGTCAGCATGGCACCCAGCAGCTGCCACTGGGCCGCGTCGCGCTGGACCTCCTCCAGGAGCAGCTGGGCCAGCTTGTCGCGGGTCGCGGCGGCGGTGTGCAGCTCGGCGGTGAGCCGTGACTCCGCGGACTCGGCGCTCACCGTCACGTCGGTGGTCACCAGCACCGCGAAACTGACCACGGCGTCGCCGATCTCGGACAGCAAATGGTCTACGGCGGCGCCCGTCGGCGGTG
This sequence comes from Streptomyces sp. NPDC058469, assembly GCF_042721125.1. Lineage (NCBI taxonomy): Bacteria > Bacillati > Actinomycetota > Actinomycetes > Kitasatosporales > Streptomycetaceae > Streptomyces > Streptomyces sp. NPDC058469. The sequence goes on along the minus strand of NZ_JBHXME010000001.1, from coordinate 227,307 downwards.
CGAACAGTGGCTCGGGGTCGCGCTGTTTCGCCAGGTCGGTGAAGGTGCGCGCGAGGACGCGGAGCACGACCGTGCAGATCTCCAGGGTGTCCAGGCCGGTCCGCAGCACGACCCGGTGCAGCAGCCCCTCCTGTACGCGCGGATTGAGCCGCAGGCTGTCCTCGGCCTGCCGGAGGGCCGCGTCCACCTCGACGATGTCGTGGTCGAGCCGGCGCGCCTCGTGCAGCCGTGCGGTGGCGTGGTCGACGGGGGTACGGCCCGCCGCCTCCTCGCCCATGCGCCGCATCAGCCGCCGCAGCCGACGGGCCAGGCCCTCGATCGACTCGCCGGCCTCGTCCACCCACACCGGGGGAGCCAGCAGCAGATTGCAGCCGAGTCCGACGACCGCGCCGATCAGCGTCTCCACGACCCGCGCCCAGGCCGTGTTCCCGACCGTGGTGACGCCGAGGACCAGCATCGCGCTGATCGCCACCTCGGGGACGTACTCGTCGACCCGCACCAGACGTCCGACCACCAGCGCGGCCACGATCAGCAGGGCCAGGCTCCACCAGGTCAGACCCACCAGCAGGCTGAAGGCGATGGCGACGAGCACGCCCGCGACCACGGCGTTCACCCGGCGGATTCCGTTGGTGAGGGTGGCGTAGAGGGTGACCTGCACGACGAGGAGCGCGGTCAGGGGAGCGGTGAGCGGCGCGGGCTCGGGGCTCAGGCGCAGTGCGACGACATACGCGACCGTCGCCGCGGTCGCCGACCGCAGCGTCTGGACGACCACGGGGTCCCGGTGCCGCCCCACGAACCGCACAAGCGGCGCCGTCCACTCACGGACATCTCGCATCCTTGGCCTATTCCCTCTCACAGATGCGCCGAACGTAACTATTGAGGACAGTAGCTGTCCGTAAGTGGTCCTGGATTGTCATCACCGGACAGAGTCGACGGGTCGCATCCTGAGGGAAACCCCACCCCTCTACGGAGGGCCACCGGATGGCCCCGGTCCCCGGTACCCGCGACCCTCGGACGATGACACGGCATCGGACCGGACTGATCCTGACCATGCTCATCAGCCTCGGCGCCGTCGCGGCCGGCACCCCGGACGCGACGGCAGCACCTCCGACTCCCTTACCCTCGCCGACCCCCCTGACCTCGGCCGTGGTTGCGGCCCTCGACCGCTCCGCCCACCCCTTGCGGACCGTCGAACCTGGCGGCGCCACCGACGATCTGCGCCCCCTCGACCGGATGATCGGCGGCGCCCGGGTCGTCGGCCTCGGCGAGGCCACCCACAGCTCCCACGACTTCTTCGCCCTCAAGGACCGCGTCTTCCGCCACCTCGTCGAGACGAAGGGCTTCCGCACCTTCGCCCTGGAGGGCGCCTGGAGCACCGGCCTGCGCCTCAACGACTATGTCCTGTACGGCAAGGGGAACCCGCGGCGCATTTTCCGCGAGGAGTTCCAGCGCGACTACCTGTGGTGGAACAACACCGACTATCTGAAACTCGTCGAGTGGATGCGCGCGTACAACGTCCGGCATCCCGGCGACCCCGTGCGCTTCATGGGCGACGACATCGGCTGGGCCGGCCCGGAGCTCTACGACTCGGTCACCGCCTATGTGGCCGACACCCACCCCGAGTTGAGCACCCGCCTCGCCGAGCTGTACCGAGGACTGCGGCCCACGGTGCCGGCCGGGACGTACATCGAGCAGTACCTCGACAAGCCGTACGCCGAACGGAAGGAGATGGCCGAACGCACCGGCCAGGCGCTGGAGTTGCTGAAGCGGCAGTCACCGGGGAAGGACCGCGAGGCGTACGACTGGGCCGTGCAGAACGCGGCCGTCGTCGACCAGGTGGCCCGGCAGTACGACTTCGACTTCGCCGACCCCGCGCAGCTTCCCGCGGCCATGCGCTACCGGGACGAGACGATGGCCGCCAACGTCGTCTGGTGGCAACGGCACACCGGCACCAAGGTGTTGCTGTCCGCGCACGACGCCCACGTCGGCTACGTACCGTCCGACCCGGCCAACTACCCCAAGATGCAAGGGGCGTTCCTGCGCGACCGGCTCGGCTCCGGGTATCGCGGCGTGGGCCTGACCTTCGACCGGGGCTCGTTCAACGCCACCGGCCCGGACGACGCGATCCACCGCTGGACGCTGGGACCGGCCGGGGCGGGCAGCAACGAACGGATCCTGGACCAGGTGCGGTTCGCCGACTACCTGGTCGATCTGCGGTCGGTGGGATCACCGGCCCGGACATGGCTGGAGACGGCGCGGCCGACCCGCAGCATCGGCACCGACTACCCGGAGGACCTGCGGAACATCGCACTGGCCCGTAGCTATGACGTCCTGATCCACCTTCACTCGGTCACGGCGGCCCGGCTGCGCGATCGATAGCCCGCGATCTTCGCGAGGTTGCCGCAGCGGTCCATCGAGCACCAACGGCGGCGGCGGGCCTGGGAGTCGTCGAGGAACAGCAGCGAACACTCGGGGTTCTCACACTCCTTGACCCGCTCCAGCAGTGAACTGCCCACCAGCAGCACGCCGTCCCGGGCCACGGTAGCCAGCGCCGCACGCGCCGGATGTGCCGACTTCCAGCGCTGTTCGCCCAGTTGAGGCGCGAGATCCGGCCGCGCGGCGGCCTCGTTGACCCGCTCGACATCGGCCGCCGCCGGTTCCCGACCGGCCATCGCGTCCCGTACGACACGGTAGAGCGCCTCGCGCAGGGTTCGCGCGTCCGTCAGCTCCCGGGCCGTGACCCGCACCGGCTCGGTACCCGCCGACAGCTCCGCCTCCGTGATCCAGGTGGCCAGGGTCGCCGGATCGGGAAGCCGCTCGACGGGGGTGCCGTGCCGTTTGCCGAGCGTGGCCACGAAGTTCAGGCACGGGCGTCCGCCGATGAACGGGAAGGCGAGCGGGAGGGTCATGACAGGGAGCTTACCTCGCGTACACCGGTTCATGCGGTGTACGCAAGGGCGACCGACGACACCCGACAAGCCTTGACACCGGTTCGTCCGGTGTCGCATGGTGACACCAGTTCAGCGGGTGTCATTCGGATCGGCCCGAGTTCGGTGGCCGTGACAGGGAGCGGGTAGCGGTATGCGTGCGGTACGGATCGATGAGTTCGGCGGGCCCGAGGTGCTGGTAGCGGTCGAGGTGCCCGACCCGGTCGCGGGTCCCGGGCAGATCCTGGTGCGGGTCGCCGCGGCGGGCGTGAACCGCGCCGACGCCCTGATCAGGTCCGGGAACTACCACCGGGCCGGGAAGCCGCCGCTGATCCCGGGAGTGGAGGGAGCCGGTACGGTCGCCGCGCTGGGGGAGGGCGTCACCGGCTTCACGGTCGGGCAACGGGTCGTTGCCCTCGACGGCGTGAACTCGCCTGGTTTCTATGCCGAGTTGGCGGTCGTCCCCGCCATCCGGGTCACCGCCCTGCCTGACGGGGTGGACCTGACCCACGCGGCCGCACTGCCCGTCGCCTGGCTGTCGGCCTGGTACTGCCTGCGGCACCTCGCCCGCGTCACCAAGGAGGACACGGTGGTCGTGAAGGCCGCCGCGAGCGGGGTCGGCAGCGCGGCCGTACAGATCGCGGCCGAGACCGGCGCCCGGGTCATCGCCCTCGCCGGATCACCCGAAAAGGCGGCCTGGGCAGGGGAGTTCGGCGCCCACGCCACCCTCGACACCTCGGCACACCCCGACGACGCGGAGGTCGACGAGGTGCTACGGCTCACCGGCGGACGCGGCGCGGACGTCGTCCTCGACACCGTCGGCGGCCCGGCCTTCGGGCGCAGCCTGCGCGAGATCGGGCACGGCGGCCGGGTCGTCGCCCTCGCCAATGTCGCCCTGGAACCCAGCACCGTCGACACCCGCGACTTCTACCCGAAGAACGCGTCGGTCCTCGGCTTCCAGCTCACCAACCTCCAGATCCACGGCGGCTACGACCCCCGCCCGGACCTGCGCGAACTCGCCGAGCGGGTTGCCGAGGGCACGTACCGTGTGCCGATCGAGACCGTCGTACCCCTCGCCGAGGCGCGTGCCGCCCACGAGCGGCTGGAGCGGCGGGACAACCGGGGCAAGATCGTGATCGCGGTGCCGGGGGACTGACGTCAGACGTACAGCTTGTCGAGGAAGGCGGTCAGGTTGCCCACCGTCCGGTCGATCTGCTGCTCCACGGTGAGGCTCTCCTCGATGCGGATGCCCGACTCCGGGATCTTCTTGCCGCGCGCATAGAGGGAACAGGCGAGGTCGGTGCACATGTACAGGCCGACCGAGTTGCCCTCGCGGCCCGCCGGGCCGACCTTGCGCGCGGTCATCAGGGAGACGCCGCCGCCCGGGTGGGTCGTCACGCACAGCGAACACATGCTCCGGTGCAGAAACCCGCGCCGCGCGGACGGGAACCGCAGCGTGACGCCGATCAGCCCGTCCGCCCGCTCGGTGACGAGGTAGCTGCGGTCCGGTGCCCCGGGATCCCGCCAGCCCAGGAAGTCGAGATCGGCCCAGGGGCGGGTGTCGAGATCACGGGGTACCGCGAGCCGCTTCGCCTCGCCCTTCGAGCAGTTGACAAAGGAGTTGCGGATGTCCTGCTCGGTGAGTGATCTCATGGGGGAGCCTCCTGGGGGCGGTGCCTGTTCAGGCGGTGCCTGTTTCCGAAACCTAGGGGGTCTAGGTTTCGGGCCAGGGTAATGAGGCGAGCGGTGGAGGGGCCAATGGATTTCGGGGGCGTCGAGGGCGTCGGGGCGCGTCAGGCGCGGGCGCTGGGGCATGTGGCCGAGGGATCGTCGGGTCCGGCCGTCGACCCGCGACTGCGCATCACACTCAACTTCCATCCCGACCGTACGGCGCCGCCGCCCGGCCGCTCGATCCTCGACGCGCTGGCCCAAGACGGCACGTACCACTCGCAGTTCGTCACCGGCACCAGCAACGGCGGCCTCACCGCCCGTCCCGGCGGCGACCGTTGGCGCTGGGAGAGCCGGATCTTCGCGGGTGCCTACGACGAGGCGCCCGCACCCGAGCGACCGGTGTACGGTGCGCTGAACTTCCGGCGCCAAGTGGTCGGCGCGGCTCCGCGGTTCGGCTCCTCGCACTTCCGGCTGAGCGGTGCGACCCTCGCCCGCGCGACCTTCTGCTACCCGGACAGCGCGGCCGAACCGACCGACTTCGGCGTCGCCTCCGGCATGTCCCTGATCGCGCTCGCCGAGGCCGGTGAACGGGACGCCCTGAACGACTACATCGAGACGCAGGTGCACGGAGGTGTCGTCCTCGCCCGGGACATGGAGGCCCTCGTCCTGGACGCGAGCTATCGCGGCACTTCCGTCGAGACCGTGGCCCGCCGCCTGCCCTGCCCCGTCGAATGGCACCCCGGATACCGGCTCACCGTGGGGGAGTTGCGGCGGCACGCGGACTACCGGGGGCAGGAGTACGCCGATCTCGGCACCCTTGTCGCCGAGCGCGGTGTCATCGACCCACGCGTCATCGGCGACGCGGCCCGCACCGGTCGCTACGAACTCCAGGACCTGAAGATGGTGTGGCACACGCTCGCGCGTTTCGGGGCGCCGGAGGGAGCGGGTACGGCCTACCGTTCGGCGGTGTCCGTGACAGGCACCGGCGGCCACACCCCCGGCGTCAGCACTCCAAGTGCATAGGCGCGGGCGACCAGTTCGGTACGGTTCGCCGCGTCCCAGCGGGCCGACAGACGCCGTAGGTGATAGGTCACGCCGTCCGTCGTGAGGCCGGTCTCGCGGGCCGCGCGGGCGGTGGTGGCACCGCCGGCGAGCAGCGCCAGGATGCGGGCCTCGATCGGGGTGACCTGCGCGGGGGCATCCTCGCCGGGCCTGTCGTCGCGGGGTTCGCCCTCGCCCTGGACGCGGAGCATGACCAGCAGCGCCGGTGTCTCCTCGACCGTGTCGCTGACCGGGTCGGCCGTCAACTCCCCATGGCGCTCAGTGCCGTTCGGGGCCCGCCACCGTACCGACACCTGGTAGCGCGACCGGTGCCGCAGCCGCAGCGCCTGCGCGATCCGCTCCACCTGTCCCGACTCCTGCGGCTGGAACAGGTCGAGCACGTCCCGGCCGCGCAACCGCCCCGGCGTCGTACCGCACTCCGCCGCCATCGCGGGATTGGCCACCTGCACCGAGCCGTACACATCGCACACCGCGACCGGCACCGCCACCCGGTCGAAGAGCATCAGGGCACGGTTGCGCCACACCACGCCCTCCCTGCGGGTCCAGTCCACCCGTACCTCCTGCCACGTCCGTGCGCCCTACACCATCATGCGGCTCAGTGGCACTTCCCACTGCCGCTGAGGCACGGCGTGTAGTGGACGGTCGGGGTGGGCGTGGGGTCCGGATGAGCGCGGTCGTAGTCCTGCTGTGAGCCCGTGAGCAGCGCGCCCAGGAACAGGGCGACGGCTTCGCTGATGAACAGGGCAATGGCGGCGATGACGTCCGAAGCGGTGGATGTCCTGCTGGACCACGGCCGTCTGTTGCGCAGAGGTGGACGTTCGGGCAGCGCCTGAGCCATGGGCCCACCCTGCCGGGGCGGTCGCGGGGTGCGCATGAGTACGCGCACTCAGTTCGCGCGCCGTGCGTCGGTCTAGCCGGAGAGTGTGGTCTGCGCAAGGCGCCATCGGTGCTTCTCGCTACACGATCGTGTAGTCGCACGGCGCGGTCCGCCGGGGCGGGGCGAGCACGCTGGAGCGCAGTACTTCCGTACCGCGAAAGGCAGTTGTCGCGCCATGCCCCCCACCGCGCCGCACCCCCGGCCCGTCGACACGCTCCCCGGCGTGCCCGTAGTCGACATCACCGCGACCGGTCCCGGTCGCACCCCGATGCAGCAGATCATGGACCTGATGCGCCGTCACGGACCGGCTTTCGTGCGGCGGTTGCACGGCCGGGACACGCTGTTCGTCAGTGATCTGGACCTGGTGACGGACCTCGCCGACGAACGGCGGTTCGCCAAGCACATCGGGCCCGCCCTGGAGAACGTGCGGGCCTTCGCCGCAGACGGACTCTTCACGGCGTACAACGACGAGCCCAACTGGGCCAAGGCGCACGACATCCTGATGCCCGCGTTCGCGCTCGGCTCGATGCGCACCTATCACCCCGTGATGCTGAAGGTGGCCCGCAGGCTCATCGAGGCCTGGGACCGTGGCGCCCGTGACGCGCAGCCCGTCAACGTGCCCGACGACATGACCCGGATGACCCTCGACACCATCGGACTCGCCGGATTCGACTACGACTTCGGGTCGTTCGAGCGGGACGAGCCGCACCCCTTCGTCGAGTCGATGGTGCGCTGCCTGGAGTGGAGCATGACCCGGCTGGCGCGTGTCCCGGGCCAGGATCACTCGGCGGCCGACGCGGCCTTCCACGCCGACGCCGACTACCTCGCCCAGGTCGTCGACGAGGTCATCGCCGCCCGCACCGGCACCGACCAGGGCGACGCCGAGGACCTCCTCGGACTCATGCTCAGCGCCGAGCACCCGGTCGACGGCACGAGGCTCGACACCGCCAACATCCGCAACCAGGTGATCACTTTCCTGATCGCGGGCCACGAGACGACGTCCGGCGCCATGTCGTTCGCGCTGTACTACCTGGCCAAGCATCCGGCCGTGCTCCAGCTCGTGCAGCGCGAGGTGGACGCGCTCTGGGGCGACACGGCGGACCCGGAACCGACGTACGACGAGGTCGGCCGGCTCACCTACACGCGCCAAGTACTCAACGAGGCACTGCGGTTGTGGCCCACCGCCGCCGCGTTCAGCCGGCACGCGCTTCAGGACACGGTGCTCGGCGGACGCATCCCGCTCCGCGCCGGGCAGGCCGTCACCGTGATCGCCCCGATGCTGCACCGGCAGCCCGGCTGGGGCGACAACCCCGAGCTGTTCGACCCCTCGCGCTTCACGCCCGAGGCGGAGGCGGAGCGTTCCGTGCACGCCTTCAAGCCGTTCGGCACCGGTGAACGTGCCTGCATCGGAAGGCAGTTCGCGCTGCACGAGGCGACCATGCTGCTCGCGATGCTCGTCCACCGCTACCGGCTCCACGACCACGCCGACTATCAACTCACGGTGAAGGAGACCCTCACCCTCAAGCCCGACGGCTTCACGCTCACACTGACCCCGCGCACCCCCGCCGACCGTGTGCACACTCCGCTGCCGGGTGCCGTCGAGGCCCCCGCGACTCCTGCGGCCGACCCGGCCGCCCTGCCCGCCCGCGTCCGCCCCGGCACCAGTGCCCTCTTCCTGCACGGCAGCAACTACGGCACCTGCCGCGAGTTCGCCGCCCAACTGGCCGACGAGGCAGCGGTGTTGGGATGCTCCGTGGAGGTGGCACCGCTGGACGCGTACGCCGACGGCCTGCCCACCGACCGGCCCGTCGTCATCACCGCCGCCTCCTACAACGGCCGCCCCACCGACGACGCCCTGGCCTTCGCCGCCGGGCTGGAGGAGACCCACGACCTCACCGACGTGACCTACGCCGTCCTCGGCGTCGGCGACCGCAACTGGGCCGCCACCTACCAGCACATGCCGACCCGCATCGACGCCCGCCTTTCCGAACTCGGCGCCACCCGCCTGACAGACCGTGCCGCCGCCGACGCCTCCGGCGATCTCGCCGGCGCGGTACGGGAGTTCACGGCCCGGCTGCGCACGGCACTCCTGGAGACGTACGGCGATCCCGACGCCATGGACGCCGAACCCATCGAACCGGCCACCGGCTACGAGGTCCGTGCGCTCACCGGCGGCCACCTGGACGCCCTCGCCGAGCGGCACGGACTCGTCCCCATGACCGTCACCGAGGCCCACGACCTCACCGCACCGGGGCACCCGCGCCGCAAGCGCTTCGTCCGCGTCGCCCTGCCGGACGGGACCGACTACCGCACCGCCGACCACCTCACCGTCCTGCCCGCGAACGCCCCGGCTCTCGTCGAACGCGCAGCCGCAGCCCTCGGCGTCGACCTCGACACCGTGCTCGACATCCGCCCGGCCCGCCCGCGCCGCGACGGCCTCGCGGTCGACCGTCCCGTGACGGTTCGTCAACTGCTGACCCACCACGTCGAGTTGCAGGACCGTCCGACCGCCGACCAACTGGTCGCGCTGGCCGCCGCCAACCCCTGCCCGCCCGAGCGCACCGCCCTGGCCGCCCTCACCGACGACCCGCGCACCCTCGTCGAACTCGTCGAGGGTCACCCGGCGTTGCGCGGCGCCCTGGACTGGCCCACGCTCCTCGACCTGCTCGGCCCGCTGCGCCCCCGGCACTACTCGATCTCGTCCTCGCCCGCCGTCGACCCCGGCCACGCGGACCTGATGGTCTCCCTGCTGGAGGCCCCGGCCCGCTCGGGCAGGGGCGTCTACCGGGGCACGGGCTCCGGCCACCTCAACACCCTCGCGCCCGGCGACACGGTGTACGCCCGTGTCCAGCCGTGCCGCGAGGCCTTCCGGATCGACGACTCCACCCCGGTCGTGATGATCGCGGCCGGCACCGGCCTCGCCCCCTTCCGGGGAACCATCGCCGACCGTGCGGCCCTCCTCGCCACCGGCGCCGAACTCGCCCCGGCTCTCTGCTACTTCGGCTGCGACGCACCCGACGCCGACTACCTCCACGCCGACGAACTCCGCGCCGCCGAGAGTGCCGGAGCCGTCTCGCTCCGTCCGGCCTTCAGCGCGGCCCCGGAGGGCGGAGTGACCTTCGTCCAGCACCGCATCGCCGCCGAGGCCGACGAGGTGTGGGCCCTCCTGGACGCGGGCGCCCGGGTGTTCGTCTGCGGCGACGGCGCGCGCATGGCACCGGGCGTGCGGGAGGCGTTCCGTACCCTGTACCGGGACCGCACGCCCGACGCCGACGACGCGGCGGCCGAGCGGTGGCTCAACACACTGATGGCGGGCGGGCGTTACGTCGAGGACGTGTACGCCGCCGGCTGACCGGAAAGCGGAGAGGTGGGCGCACGGTGACGGACTCCTGGGAGCGGGCCCGGCAGGCACTCGGCTTGGCGGGCATCCCACCCGGCGACCTCGCCCACCTCCGCCCCCTGGGCGGCGGCACCTACAACACCGTCGAGGAACTCACCCTCACCGACGGCAGCCGCTACGTGTTGAAAACCGCGCCCACCGCCCCCGGCCTGGCGCACGAACGTCAACTGCTCATCTCCGAGGCCGACTTCTACGGCGCCGCCGCCAAGGCCGGGGTGGCGGCACCGCGCGTCGTGGTCCTCGACGGCGACACCCTCCTGATGACACTCTGTCCGGGCGACCCCTGGGACGACTCCCTCACGGACCCCGAAGTCGCCCTCCTGCGCACGGAGTTGGGCCGCCAGGTGGCCCGCCTGCACGAGATCGCCGGCCCCGGCTTCGGTTACCCCTCCGGCGCCCTCGGCCCGCTCGCCCCCGATTGGCGGACCGCGTTCACCACGCTCTACGACGCCGTCCTCGACGACTCCCGCCGCTACGGGGCCTGGCTCCCGCTGCCCGCCGCCGACATCGCCCGCACGGCCCGGTCGGCGTTCGCCGCCCTGGACGACGTCACCGTCCCGTGTGCCGTCCACTTCGACCTGTGGCAGGGCAACATCCTGGTCGACCGCACGACCGGAACGCCCCGTATCGGCGGCCTCATCGACGGCGAGCGCATGTTCTGGGGCGACCCCCTCGCCGACTTCGTGTCCCTGGCGCTGCTCGGAGACATCAGGAAGGACGAGTCGTTCCTCGCGGGCTACCGGGAAGCGGGCGGGCGGGCCGAGTTCGACCGGTCGGCCCGCCTCCGCTACGCCCTCTACCGCAGCTACCTCTACCTGATCATGCTCGCCGAGACGGTCCCCAGGGAGTTCGGCGAGGAAGAGATGCGCTGGCGGCGGGAGAGGGTCGCCCCCGAGCTGCTCGCCGCCCTGGGGGAGATCGACGAGACGGCTTCCACCCCGTAGTGTGCATTCCGCCGCCCCTTAGTTCAGGGCGTGAATTAAGAAGGCGGGGAAAGTCGCGCCCGGCGGGTCCGCAGGAGTATCTTGCAGGTCGGGCAGGGTTCGGAGGGAGCCACATGGCGGGGCGGAACGGGCGCACGGTACGCGACCTCAGGCGGGCCAACCGCACGGCCGTACTGCAACGGCTGTACTTCGACGGACCCCTCAGCCGCTTCGAACTGGGCCCGGCGACCGGTCTCAGCTCCGGCTCGGTGAGCAATGTCGTCGCGGACCTCGTCGCCGACGGCCTGGTCGAGGAGGCCGGCAGCGTCGACTCCGACGGTGGCCGCCCCCGCACCCTGCTCCAAGTCGCCCCGCACAGCGGCCACATGATCGGCGTAGACGTCGGCGAGACCCGGGTCCGCGTCGAGCTGTTCGACCTCACCCTCACCGAACTCGCCCGTGCCGAACGCCCGTTGGAGCAGCAGCGCTACGAGGTCGAGGTCATCGTCGGCCACATCCGCGACGGCATAGCGGAGGTCCTCGCCGCCGCCGACATCGCACCGGAACGGCTCCTCGGCGTCGGCATCGGCGTGCCCGGCATAGTCGAGCACACCCCGGACCACGGCGCCGTCGTGCACGGCCAGACGATCGGCTGGGACGCGGTCCCCCTCGAAGAGCTGCTCCGCTCCACCTCCCAACTCCCCGACGCCGTCCCGTACTTCATCGACAACGGCGCCAAGACCCTCGGCCAGGCCGAGATGTGGTTCGGCGGCGGGCGCGGCGCCCGCAACGCGATCGTCGTCCTCTTCGGCTCCGGCGTCGGTGCCTGCCTCGTCACTCCCGAGGTGGAGCACGGCCGGGCCGTCGAGTGGGGACACCTGACCGTACGGGTCCGCGGCCGCCGTTGCCGCTGCGGAGCCCTCGGCTGTCTGGAGGCGTACGCGGGCGCCGAGTCACTGCTGGACCGCTGGCGTGAGCAGGGCGGACGCCCGCCCGAGGGCACCGACGAGGAGACCGCGATGACCGCGCTGCTGGTCGCCGCCTACCCGCCCGAGGGCACCGAGGCCGACCCCGTAGCGCTCGCCGTCCTGGAGGAGACCGCCGAGTACCTCGGCGCCGGTCTGTCCGACCTGATCAACCTCTTCCAGCCCGAGCGCATCCTCATCGGCGGCTGGGCCGGACTCCAGCTCGGCTCCCGCTTCCTGCCCGCCGTCCGCCACCATGCCACCGCCTACGCGCTGCGCCACCCCGCAGGACGCGTGACCATCGAGCTGGGCCGCCTCGGCCCCGACGCGGTCACCGTCGGCGCCGCGATCCTCCCCCTCGCCGACTTCTTCGCCCGCGGCGGCCGCCGCGCCGAACCCGAACCCGAGGGCCCACCCCCCGCCTGGCGCCCTGCAAATGAGGAACGCGCCCCGCACTGAGGGGACGGGCAGTTGGGGGATGATCACCCCATGAACGAGATCATCCTGATGTCCGACGCCCGGGTCGCCGCCGTCCCCGTCGAGGAGTGCGGGGAGCCCCTCGTCGACGTGAGCGACGTACTGCTGGTCGACGACCGGAAGCACGAGGACGCCCAAGGCGCCGAACTCCATGTGCGCCAGGGCGTCCTGGACCGGCTCGTCGAGGCGCAGGCCCTGCTGCCCGACGGCCTGCGTCTGCTGTTCGTCGAGGGATACCGGCCGCCGGCCCTCCAGCACCGCTACTTCGAGAGCTACGGCGACGAGCTGCGCGCCGCCCACCCGGACTGGTCCGCCGACCGGATCCGGTCCGCCGCCAGCCGCTATGTGTCCCCGCCCGAGATCGCCCCGCACTCCGCCGGCGCGGCCGTCGATCTGACCCTCGCCGGCGCCGACGGCCGCGAACTCGACCTGGGCACCCCGATGAACGCCAACCCGGAGCAGAGCGACGGGGCCTGCTACACCGGCGCCGAGAACATCACCGCCGAGGCCGGGGCCAACCGCGCCGTGCTCGGCAAGGCGCTCGGTGCGGTCGGCCTGGTCAACTACCCGACGGAGTGGTGGCATTGGTCGTACGGAGACCGCTACTGGGCGCTGATGACCGGCGCGCCCGCCGCCCTCTACGGGCCGAGGGACCTCGACCCCTCCTGAGGCTGTGTGCTCGGTTCTATCCGGCGAAAGCGTTCACACCGGTTAGATCGGCGGACAGCTTCCACAGACGGGCAGCCTGCTCGGGGTCGGTCGCCCAGGACTTGACGCGGGTGCGGTCGTCGTCGCCGTCGGCGGCGGGCTCGGCGATGTCGCAGTCCACCAGGTAGACACCGCCCATGCCGTCCAGCTGGGGCGAGGTCGCCGCCCACACCTCGGTGGCCGCGCCCTGCTCCGGGGTCTTGAAGCCCTCGGGGTTGAGCACGTCGCCCTGCTCGTCCATCCATCCGCGCTCGATCATCTCCGCCTGGGGGATGTGGCGTTGCAGCGGCGTCAGGATGCCGCCCGGGTGGAGCGCGAAGGCGCGGACGCCCCGGTCGGCGGCGAGCCGGTCGAGGTGGACGGCGAACAGGACGTTCGCGGTCTTGGCCTGGCCGTACGCCTCCCACTTGTCGTAGCCCCGGCTCCACTGGACGTCGTCCCAGCGCATCCCGGAGAGGTGGTGGGCACTCGAGGACACCGAGACCACACGGGCGCCGCCCGACTCGATCGCGGGCCAGAGCCGGTTGACGAGGGCGAAGTGGCCGAGGTGGTTGGTGGCGAACTGTGCCTCCCAACCAGGCCCGACCCGGGTCTCCGGGCAGGCCATGATGCCGGCGTTGTCGATCATGAAGTCGACGGTGCGGCCGGAGCCGAGGAACCGCTCGGCGAAGCCGCGCACGCTCTGCAGGTCGCCGAGGTCCAGCTCGTCCACCTCGACGCCGGGCGGGCCGGCCAGGGCCTCCCGGGCGGCGTCGGGCCGACGGGCGGGGACGACCACCCGGGCGCCCGCCCTGGTGAGCGCGCGGGTGGCCTCCAGGCCGAGGCCCGAGTAGCCACCGGTGACGATCGCGAGCTTTCCGCCGAGGGCAAGGCCATCCAGGACGTCGTCGGCGGTGCTCTTCGCGTCGAATCCCGAACCGATCTTGTGCTGTGCAGTGGTCATGGAAGGAACGCTACGAATTGAAGTGCGCTCGAAGTCAAGCGGAGAGGGCGCGCGAGCCCGGACAGGGAGAAGCCCCGACCGCGACGGGGGAATCACGGCCGGGGCGGCCACATGGTGGGTACGGATGGCGGTCGCCTCGCGGCGAAAGGCTCCACAGGGCTTCAGCCGAACGATCTTCCCTGTGGGCGGAGGTTGAGGCCCGGGGACACTGTCCCATCCGCACCCACGGTCTGTTCAACGGGGAACTACCGGCGAGTGTTCCTGCGTAGGCCGCCGCGAGCGGTGATGTGCATCACTTGCCATTGGTCCAGTCCAGTAGCTCGTCCGCCGACCAGGTCGTCACCACCCGTTCGGCGGACACCCCGCACTCCTCCGCCCGCGCACAGCCGTTGATCTGCCAGTCGAGCTGCCCGGGCGCGTGCGCGTCGGTGTCGATCGAGAACAGCACCCCGGCGTCGACGGCCATCCGCAGCAGCCGCCTCGGCGGGTCCAGCCGCTCCGGACGGCTGTTGATCTCGACGGCCGTACCCGACTCGGCACACGCGGCGAACACCTCGTCCGCGTCGAACTCCGACTCCGGCCGCGCTCCACCCCCGTTCCGCCCGATGAGCAGCCGTCCGGTGCAGTGCCCGAGGATGTCCGCGTGCGGATTCCGTACGGCGGCCACCATGCGGCGGGTCATGGCGCGGGCGTCCATACGCAGCTTGGAGTGCACGGAGACCACGACGACATCGAGCCGTTCCAGCAGCTCCCGTTCCTGGTCCAGCGAGCCGTCGTCGAGGATGTCGCACTCGATGCCGGTGAGCAGCCGGAACGGCGCCCAGGTCTCGTTCAGCGCCGCCACCACGTCCAGCTGCTCGCGCAGCCGCTCCGGGGACAGTCCGCGGGCCACGGTCAGCCGGGGCGAGTGGTCGGTCAGCACCGCCCACTCGTGGCCGAGCCGGGCCGCCGTACGGCCCATCTCCTCGATCGGGCTGCCGCCGTCCGACCAGTCGGAGTGGAGGTGGCAGTCGCCGCGCAGCAGCGCCCGCAGCTGCTCGCCGCCGGGGCCGGACGGCGCGGGGGCCTCGGCCTCCAGTTGCTCCAGATAGGCGGGGACGCGCCCGTCCAGGGCCTCGCGGGCCACCTGCGCGGTCTTCGGGCCGATGCCCTTGAGGGACTCCAGCGTCCCGGCCGCCGCGCGTTCGGCCACCTCGCCCTCGGGGAGCGCCGCCAGCACCCTGGCCGCCGTACGGAAGGCGCGTACGCGGTAGGTGGGGGCCAGGGAGCGTTCCAGCAGGAAGGCGATCCGGTCCAGGGCCTGCACGGGATCCATCGAGCCTCCTCCCGCGAGCGGCCCCCGGACGGAAACCGTGGACCACTCGCGACCGCCTGATGCGTTCTAGGCTCTATTGCATGACCGAAATCGCCAGCCCGCACATCTCCACCCCGCGGATCATGGTGCTCAAGGTGCAGCCGGGCACCCCGCCGTTCCGCATCGTGGAGATCGACGGGGAGATGGTCTGCGAGGCCAGAACCCTCACCGACGTCCTGAAGGTCGCAGCCGTGTGCGGCATCACGGTGCATGACCTGGACGACCCGGACGTGGTCCGCTGGGTCGGCGGGGACAAGCTCACCTGGATGCCGCACTAGGCACTGAACACCGGGGTTCTACGAGGTCAGCCGACCGTCCACTTCTGGTTGGCGGCGCCCGAGCAGGTCCAGATCTGGAGCGGGGTGCTGTTGGCGGAGTTGCTGCCGGTGACGTCCAGGCACTTGTTGGCCTGTGGGTTGACGATGTCGTTCGCCGAGCTGACGGCCCACTGCTGGGCGGCGGAACCGTTGCAGTCGTAGAGCTGGACCTTGGTGCCGTCGGCGGTACCGCCGCTGGCCACGTCCAGGCACTTGCCGAGCGCGCGGATCGTGCCGTCGGAGCCCACGGTCCACTGCTGGGCGGCCGAGCCGTTGCAGTCGTAGAGCTGGACGGCGGTCCCGTTCGCGGAGCTCGCCCCGTTGACATCGACGCACTTGCCGGCCAGGCCCTTGATCGCCGCCCCGGCGGCCGTGTCGCTCGTGGTCACCGAGACCGAGTCCACCACCAGCTGGGCCGGGAAGGCCGTGGAGCTGTCGGGGTCGCCGGGCCAGTAGCCGCCGACCGCGAGGTTGAGGATCAGGAAGAACGGCTTGTTGAAGGCCCAGGTGTTGCCGCCCACGTCGGCGGGTGTGCGCGTCTGGTAGACGACACCGTCGACCGACCACTTGATCGAGTTGGGCGCCCAGTCGACGGCGAAGGTGTGGAAGGCGTCCGCGAAGGCCTGGCCGTTCGACAGCGTGTAGCCGGCGCCGATGCCGGCCGAGCCTGAGTAGCCGGGGCCGTGGATGGTGCCGTGGATCGTGGAGGGCTCGAAGCCGACGTTCTCCATGACGTCGATCTCACCGGAGTTGGGCCAGCCGACCGAGCCGATGTCGGTGCCGAGCATCCAGAACGCGGGCCACATGCCCTGCCCGCGCGGGATCTTCATCCGGGCCTCGACATGCCCGTACTGCGCGCTGAACTTCCCGGAGGTGTTCATCCGCGCCGAGGTGTACTGACAAGTGCCGTACCAGCACTGGTAGTTGGCCGGGTTCTCCTTCTTGGCCGTGATCACCAGATGGCCCTGGCCGTCCAGGGCCGCGTTGTTGGTGCCGGACGTGTAGTACTCGCGCTCGTGGTTGTTGACGTTGTCGCCGGTCTCCTGCGTCCACTTCGAGGAGTTGACGGCACTGCCGGCGGCCCCGTCGAAGGTGTCGGAGAACGTGACGGCGTCGGCCTGGGCGGCCGACGAGGACGCCGCCCGCGCCGGACCGATCGCGGCGGACGCGACCAGTGCGGCGGACAGGGCGGCGAAGAGACATCTGCGGAACATGCGTGGGGAGGCCACGTCATTCCCTTCTGTACGGCGGTCGTGGGGACCGGCACGCCGACTGAGGTGGGGGGTGAAAGCGTCGCCTCTTGATTTAAGGGATGAGATAAGGGGAGCGTCAATACCTTGGTACGGACCAGTAGTTGAATGTTACGGACCGGTAGTTGAAGGTCATGAGGATGCCTTCGGCGCTTTGGACGCCTTCGACGCCTTTGTTGTCGTTGTTGCCTTCGAGGGCTTCACCGGCTTCTTGGGCTTCGGGGTCTTCGCCGCGGGCTTCCGCGCGTGCACGGCCTTGCCGAGCCGCCGCCCCATCAGCACCCAACCGATCAGCGCGCCCGTGGTGTTGAGGATGACGTCGTCGATGTCGAAGGCCCGCCCGGTGATCAACGCGCCCTGCGCGAACTCCACCAGGAGCATCACGGTCGCCGTCAGCAGCAGCACCCGCAGGATGCCGCGAGCCCGGGGCGCGAACACCGGCACCAGCACACCGAACGGGATGCCGAGCACCACGTTCCCGCCGATCTGCTTGATGGCGTCCCGCATGGCCGGCTGGTCGAGATAGGCCTTCAGCGAGCGGCCCGGGTGCAGATTGGTGTGCACGAGCGCCTTGGACGCGGGGGACGGCTCCAGGGTGAGCCGGGCCAGTACGACGGCGAAGGCCACCATGAAGGCGAAGGCGAGCAGCATCGACAACACGCGCAGAGGGAGGGGTAGTTGGTGCCGTTCGGGGCGGCTCGGCTTCGGTTCGGGATCCGTCTTCCTGGTGCGCAGGCGTGCGGTGGTACGGGCCATGCGGTGGGCCTCCAGTTGTCAACGGTCCTGCGTCGTGAGGCGAATACCCGGAACGCGGATACCCGAGAGCCGGCCGACGATGCCTCGTCGGCCGGAGTCCGGTCAGGCGCTGTACGAGATGTTCACGTTCTTGAAGCCGAGTGAGCCGAGAAGTCCCTTGAGCATGCTGGTGGTGTTGGTCTCGGCGCGCGTGGTCAGGCCGCTGGTCTTCGCCGCCTCGGCGATGTGCTTGGAGGCGAGTTTCTGCACGGCCTGCTCGCTGTTGGGGTTGTCGGAGAAGATGTCGCCCAGCCGGTCCAACAGGCCGCGCTGCTTGGAGACCGTGTAGGAGTGGTCCGGGTCCAGCGCCGGCTTTCCGAGCGTCGCCTTCGGCAGCTTGATGCTCGCCGACGTGCGGTCGCCGTTGACCGTCACGTCCTGCTTGCCGAGCTTGCCGAGGTCGACATAGCCCTCCACGGTGCCCGCGCCGACGTACAGCGTGCGGGTGCCGCGGATCGCGTCGGGCAGGAACTTGGCGTCCTTCTCCAGGTCCACGACGACCTGGAAGTTGCCGGAGGCCGCGTCGTAACGGCTCATGTCCTGAATGGACTTGAGCAGCGCCGGACCCGAACGGTCATGGGTCTCGGTGCCGAAGATGTCCCGCAGCCCCGGGAGCACGGCCAGTCGGAGCCCGGCGAACAGTACGGCGATCACAACGACGACGGCGGTGAGCACCTTCGCCCAGCCCGGCATGCGCCGGGGTATACGGCTGATGGAAGTCGTCATGGGGACGGCCCTCCCTTCCTCGGTATCCGCATGCCCCCCAAATGCCCTGTCAGACCGACCTGTTGGCCGAACGGTCCATCTGACGGGGGCACGGAGGGCGCACAGGGGTGAAAAGTCACTGTTCCGGCCCGCCGGGAGTCCCGGATGGCCGCAGACAGCATTTCCCGGCCGCTTCGCCCCATGCGTCCCGTGACCTTTCCGGAGCACGGTCCGCTCCGTCTCGTGACACTGGCCACGGATGCCCCGACCGCGCCGTCCGTTTCCCGCACCCGCGCCGGTGAACACCCCTCAGTACGGCCGTAGTTCACGGTCCCCCGACGGCCGCGACCACCACATCCCCTCCCCGTGCGTGAGTCCGGGCAGGGTCAGTTCCACGTCCCGCACCCGGCGGGCCGGCAGCTCGCCGGTGATCAGCCAGCTGCCGATGCCGCCCGTCGTCCCCGCGAACTCGGCGCGACAGGAGGCGAGATGAGCGGTCACCGGCGCGAGCGCGTCCAGCGGGACCTCCGTCTCGAAGGTGACGTACGGCTCGTACAGCCGCGTCCGCGCCAGCCGCAGCGCCCGGCGCAGCACGATCGGGGTGAGGCCGCGGAAGTCCGCCGCCGTGCTCAGCGGGGCGGCGTACCCGGAACGGGTCAGGGTGACCCGGTAGTCCGTCACGGGCGCGCCCTGCAGCCCGCTGAGCAGCGTCGCGTGGACCGTGTCCTCGATGGCCTGGTGGAGCGCGCGGGGGAGCGCGCCGAGTTCGGTCTCGTAGCCGAAGAGCCCGCCGGAGCCCCGCTCCGCCGGTTCGACCCGCAGTCCGATCGTCGCCCAGTAGTGGGTGTGGTCGTGCCACGGGAACTCGTCGCAGGCCTCGCCGGTCCCGGCCGGGCGTTCCAGGAACCGCACCCGGCTCGGCTCGAAGTCGGCCTCGATGCCGAAGTCCTGGACGAGGGTCGCCGCGAGGACCTCCTTCTGGATCTCGCCGTACAGGAGCAGCACGGTCGCCCCGGAGGCGGCCGGCCGCGCGTGCAGCAGCGGGTCCTGGTCGGCCAGCGCCAGAAGTGCCGAGCGCAGCGCCGCCGCCTGCCCGGGCCGCCGCGCCCGTACGACCGTCTCCAGCGTCGGCGGCGCGAACTGCGGTGCCCGCTCGGTGAGTTCGCCGAGCCGGTCGCCGACCCGGATGTCCTTCGGGCCGGTCAGCGCCCCGATGTTCCCGGCGGTGAGCGGGCCGGAACGGCCGATGACTTCGAGACGTGTGACCCGTCCGGAGACCTCGACGGTCCGGCCGTCCGCCCCGTGGCGGTGGAACGTGAGCCGCTGGTGCGGGGCCACCTCGCCGTCGTAGAGCCGCAGATACGCCGTCCGTTCGCGGCCCGGGCCGGGGCGTACCGCGAACACCGTGCCTCTTGGGGGGCCGCCCGGGCCGGTGGGTGCGGGTGGGATCAGCCGGACCAGGTGGTCGACGAGGTCGGTGACGCCCTGGCCGCCGAGGGCCGAGCCGAAGAGGAGGGGGTGGATGGAGCCGTCGGCGGTGTGGGCGGCCAAGGACTTGCGCAGGTCGTCCGGGGTGGGGTGGGGGCCGTCGACGACGGCCGCGAGGATGTCCGGGTCGACCTCGGCGAGTGCCTCGGCCAGGTCCGGGTCGCCCGGCGGGCGGGGCCGTACGCGTGCTGTGGGCGTGCCGAGGGCCGTCACGTCGGTGAGCGGTACGACGTGCGGGGTCAGCCGGCGGCGGATGTCCGCGACCAGGTCCTCGGCGCGGGCGCCCGCTCGGTCGATCTTGTTGACGAAGACGAGCGTGGGCAGCCGTAGCCGACGCAGGGTCCGCATCAGGACGCGCGTCTGCGCTTGGACGCCCTCCACGGCGGAGAGCAGCAGGACCGCGCCGTCGAGCACCTCCAGGGCGCGCTCGACCTCCGCGATGAAGTCCGAGTGGCCCGGGGTGTCGATCAGGTTGATCCGGGTGTCGCCGGCCGTGAACGCGGCGACGGCCGAACGGATGGTGATCCCGCGCTGCCGCTCGATCGCGCCGTCGTCCGTACGGGTGTCACCCGCGTCGACGCTGCCGAGCCGGTCGATCGCGCCGTGGTCGAACAGCAGCCGCTCGGTGAGGCTGGTCTTACCGGCGTCGACGTGGGCCAGAATTCCGATGTTCAGGGTGTGCATGCGTGGTCGAGTCCTCGAGAACCGTCGTCCAGTGGGGAAGCTGGTGGATTCCGAGGAGTCGGCGCATCTGGGGCTCCTGACATGCGGGGGAGTACGGGCGCCGCCATCATGGCTCACGGGAGTGGGCGGTACGCAAGCCGTTTTCGCGGGTCAGTAGCATGAGGCACGGCCGGGAATGATCATGCGAGGAGCAGATCGTGCGAGACATCGCCGTGTTCAGCGGGAGTGCCCATCCCGAGTTGGCCAAGGAGGTCTGCGCGCATCTGGATGTACCGCTCAGCCCCACCCGGGTCAGCCGGTTCGCCAACGACTGCCTGGAGGTACAGCTTCAGGCCAACTGCCGGGAACGGGACGTCTTTCTGATCCAGCCGCTGGTCAAGCCGGTCCAGGAGAACCTCGTAGAACTGCTGTTGATGTGCGACGCGGCGCGCGGTGCCTCCGCCGGGCGGATCACCGTCGTCATGCCGCACTACTCCTATGCCCGCTCCGACAAGAAGGACGCCCCGCGCATCTCGCTCGGCGGCCGGCTGGTCGCCGACCTGATGGTGGCGGCGGGCGCGAGCCGCGTCCTGGCGATGACCCTGCACTCGCCGCAGGTGCACGGCTTCTTCTCGGTGCCGGTCGACCATCTGCACGCACTGCGCGAACTCGCCGCGCACTTCCGGCAGTACGACCTCTCCCGCACCACCGTCGTCTCCCCGGACCTCGGCAACGCCAAGGAGGCCGCCGCGTTCGCCCGGCTGATCGGCGCCCAGGTGGCCGCCGGAGCCAAACAGCGGTACGCGGACGACCGGGTCGTCATCAGTTCCGTCATCGGCGACATCGCCGACCGGGACGTCATCGTCCTGGACGACGAGATCGCCAAGGGCAGCACCGTGCTCGAACTCCTGGACCGGCTGCGGGACTTGGGGCCGCGCTCGATCCGGGTCGCCTGCACCCACGGCCTGTTCGCGTCGGGCGCGCTCAAGCGGATCGGGGAGCAGCCCGACGTACTGGAGATCGTCTGCACCAACACCGTGCCGGTGCCCGAGGAGGAGCGCACCGAGAAGCTGCGCATCCTGTCCATCGCCCCGGCGCTCGCCGAGGCCGTACGCCGCATTCACAACGGTGAGTCCGTCAGCGCCCTGTTCGACGCGCCGCCGAACGAATAGACATGAGGGGACGGAGCAACGCTCGGCATCACCGAGGTGATCAGGAGGACTCGCCGTGGCGAAGGCGAAGTTCGAGCGGACCAAACCCCATGTGAACGTCGGCACCATCGGTCACATCGACCACGGCAAGACCACGCTTACGGCGGCCATCACGAAGGTGCTGCACGACCGGTTCCCCGACCTCAACCCCTTCACGCCGTTCGACCAGATCGACAAGGCGCCCGAGGAGCGGCAGCGCGGCATCACGATCTCGATCGCCCATGTCGAGTACCAGACCGAACACCGGCACTACGCACACGTCGACTGCCCCGGGCACGCCGACTACATCAAGAACATGATCACCGGCGCCGCCCAGATGGACGGCGCGATCCTGGTCGTCGCGGCCACCGACGGACCCATGCCGCAGACCAAGGAACATGTGCTGCTGGCCCGGCAGGTCGGCGTCCCGTACATCGTCGTCGCCCTCAACAAGACGGACATGGTCGACGACGAGGAGATCCTGGAACTGGTCGAGCTGGAGGTGCGGGAGCTGCTCACCGAGTACGAGTTCCCCGGCGACGACCTCCCGGTGATCAAGGTGTCCGCGCTCAGGGCCCTCGAAGGGGACCCCGAGTGGACCGCCTCGGTGCTTGAACTCCTCGCCGCCGTCGACGAGTTCGTGCCCCAGCCGGTACGGGACGTCGACCGGCCGTTCCTGCTGCCGATCGAGGACGTCTTCACCATCACCGGGCGCGGCACGGTCGTCACCGGACGGATCGAGCGCGGGGTGCTGAAGGTCAACAACGAGGTGGAGATCATCGGCATCCACCCGCAGAAGACCCGGACGACCGTCACCGGCATCGAGATGTTCCGCAAACTCCTCGACGAGGGCCGGGCCGGCGAGAACGTCGGACTGCTCCTGCGCGGGGTCAAGCGCGAGGACGTGGAGCGCGGGCAGGTCGTCATCAAGCCCGGATCGGTCACCCCGCACACGGAGTTCGAGGCCCGCGCCTACATCCTGTCCAAGGACGAGGGCGGCCGGCACACGCCCTTCTTCCACAACTACCGCCCGCAGTTCTACTTCCGCACGACGGACGTGACCGGTGTGGTGACCCTCCCGAAGGGCACCGAGATGGTCATGCCGGGCGACAACACGACCATGCACGTCGAGCTGATCCAACCCATCGCGATGGAGGAGGGGTTGAAGTTCGCGATCCGTGAGGGCGGGCGCACAGTGGGCGCCGGTCAGGTCACGAAGATCCTCAAGTAGCCCTCGCCGAACGGCTCATAACGTGCCGGACGTGGCCTCGGGCTGCCCCAGGGCCGCGTCCAGCGTCGGCTGCGGCGGCAGCAGCCGGTTGAGCCCGGTGACCCGCAGGATGCGCAGGGTCAACGGGTGGGTGCAGACGAGATGCAGCCGCCCGTCCCGTTCGAGTACCCGCTGGCGGGCCCGGAACAGCAGGCGCAGTCCCGAGCAGTCGAAGAACTCGACCTGCCTGAGGTCGATCACGATCCGCGCGCGGGGCCGCGCCGTCACCCGGTCCAGATACGGCAGGATCTCCGTCGCCGCGGCGATGTCGATCTCCCCGCGGAACTCCAGGACCGTGAACCCGCGGTCCCGGTGAATCCGCAGATGCCGGGTCAGCGGCGCGGGTTCCTGCTGCACATCCACTTCGCCTCCAACCGGCCCTCGGTGAAGCGGGGTTGAGCGTAGAAGCGCTCCCCGCCCTGCAAGTTACCCTCGATGGAGTGAATTTGAGCATGTTCGATTGACATATGTCTTCGAATCGAGCCAGAGCTTTCTGTGATGTGCGCGGCAGCCACGGACCGGCGCACGCCCGGGCTTGCGGGGCGGCGGACGTCAGGACCTGAGCCGGCGGACCTCAGGCCTACGACAGCGCGTGCCAGGCCTTGGAAAGCGACTGCCGGAACTGCTCACTCTGATGTGCCGTGAGCTGGGCGACCATCCGCTCCTCCAGGTCCCGCACCGGCCCGGCGCACCCCGCCAGCAGCTCCCGCCCCTCCTCGGTCAGCAGGATCAGCAGCTCGCGACGATTCCGCGGGTTGCGCTCCCGGCCGATCAGCCCGCGTCCCTCCAGGGAGCGAACCAGATCGGCGATGGACTGCGCGGTGACGAAGGAATCCCGGGCCAGCTGCGCCGCGGACAGGCCGTCGTGTCGCTCCAGGACCGTGAGCGCGGTGTACTGGAGTGCGGTGATCCCGTACGGCTTGACCAGCTCGTCCAGGCGGGAGCGGACGACCAGCTCCACCTGCTTGACCATGTACAGCAGGGACGGGGGTGCCTTCGTCGCTTGCGTGCCCACCACGGATTCAGCCATGGATTCAGCCTAGAGCATTGACAGGAAACCTGTCTGTAATGAGACTGCGGACCAGACGAGAAATCAACAGGAATCCTGTTGGTTGAAATCTTGGCAACGATGCTGAGGAGTGGCGATGAGCGCCTTCGAGATCGAACCCGGCCGCCTGTTCGTCGGGGGCCGGTGGTGCGAGGCCGCCGACGGAGCGCGCACCGAGGTGGTCGACCCGTCCCGGGGCCGGGTGCTCACCACGGTCGCGGAGGCGGGCCCCGCCGATGTGGACGCCGCCGTCCGCGCCGCCCGCGAGGCCTTCGACAGCGGCCGCTGGTCCGGACTGAGCGGACGTGAACGCGGCCGGATCCTGCACCGCGTCGCCGAGCTGATCCGCGAGAACGCCGACGAACTGGCCCAGTTGGAGAGCCTGGACGTAGGCAAGCCCATCACCCTGTGCCAGGCCGTCGACGTGACCAACGCGGCCAACGACTACGAGCACTACGCCGCCCTCGCCTACTCCCTGGACGGTGCCACCCGCGACACCCCGCTCAACGCGCTCGCCTACACCAAGCGCGAGCCCCTCGGCGTGGTCGCCGCGATCACCCCCTTCAACTTCCCGCTGATTCTGGCCGGTTCGAAACTCGCCCCCGCCCTCGCGGCCGGCAACACCGTGGTCCACAAGCCCGCCGACGAGACCCCGCTCAGCGCCCTCTACATGGCCGGCCTGCTCCAGCGGGCGGGCGTCCCGGACGGCGTCGTCAACGTCGTCACCGGCGCCGGACCGGTCGCAGGCGAGGCCCTCCTGCGGCACACCGGCGTTGACAAGATCGCCTTCACCGGCTCCACCGCCGTCGGCCGGCACGCCGCGAGCGTCGCCGGCGAGAACCTCAAGCCCGTGACCATGGAACTCGGCGGCAACGCGGCCCACCTCGTCTTCGAGGACGCCGACCTGGAGAAGGCCGTCGGCGCGGTCATCAAGGGCTTCGTCTTCAACACCGGCCAGTTCTGCATGGGCGGCCCGCGTCTGCTGGTCGCCCGCCCCGTCTACAGCACCCTTCTCAACATCCTCGCCGAGGCCGTCCCCGGCGTACCGGTCGGCGACCCCCGGCTGCCCGAGACCGTCGTGGGCCCGATGGCGGGGGAGAAGCACCTGCGGAAGGTCGAGGAGTACGTCGACCTCGCCCGCAAGGAGGGTGGCCGCATCGTCTGCGGCGGCGAACGGCTCGACCTGGACGGCGGCTACTACTACAAGCCCACCGTCATCGCCGACCTCGCCAACGACTCCCGGGTCGTGCAGGAGGAGATCTTCGGCCCGGTCCTCACCGTGCAGCCCTTCGACACCGAGGACGAGGCCGTCGAACTCGCCAACTCCACGCCCTACGGCCTGGCTTCGGGCATCCAGACCGGCAACCTCGCCCGCGCCCACCGCATCGCCGACCGGCTCCAGGCGGGCATCGTCTGGATCAACGACTGGGCGATGCTCGACCCCAACATCCCCTTCGGCGGCGTCAAGGACTCCGGCTTCGGCCGCGAGTACGGCCCCGAGGGCCTCGCCGCCTACACCCGGACCAAGTCCGTCGTCGTCTCCCTCGACTGATCACGCCCGTCAACTCGACTGACCCCGCTCGTCAACTCAACTGATCATGTTCGCCAAGGAGTTCGTACGATGTCCACCACCACGCGCGCGGCCGTCGTCGAGTCGGGCGGCGCACCCTTCACCCTCACCGATGTCGAACTGGCCGAGCCGGGACCGCACGAGGCGTTGGTGCGGGTCGTCGCAACAGGCCTGTGCCACACCGACCTTGGAGTGGCGAGCGGCGGACTGCCCTTTCCGCTCCCGGGAGTTCTCGGTCACGAGGGCGCCGGTGTCGTCGAGGAGGTCGGCTCGGCCGTCACCGGTGTCGTACCCGGCGACCATGTCGTGCTCTCCTTCACGTCCTGCGGCGACTGCCGCAACTGCCGGGGCGGGCACCCGGCTTACTGCGCGACCTGGTTGCCGCTGAACCTCATCGGCGGCCGGCGTGCCGACGGCAGCAGCACCATCAGCCGCGACGGAGAGCCCCTCGGCGGGCACTTCTTCGGTCAGTCCTCGTTCGCCGAGCGGGCGTTGGTCGACGAGCGTAGCCTGGTGAAGGTCGACCCGGACGTGCCGCTGGAGTCGATCGCCCCGCTGGGCTGCGGAGTTCAGACGGGAGTCGGCGCCGTCTGGAACGTCCTCAAGCCCCGGCTCGGCGACACGATCGTGGTGCTCGGCGCCGGCGCCGTCGGCCTGTCAGCGGTGATGGCCGCCGCGCTCACCCCCGCCACCCGGATCATCGCCGTCGACAAGGTCGCCGAACGCCTGTCGCTGGCAAAGGAGTTGGGGGCAACCCACACCGTCAACGCGGGCGAGGCCGACCTCGGCGAGACCCTCGCGGTACTGACCGACGGCCAGGGAGCCGACGGCATCGTCGAGACGACCGGCAATGTCGGCGTCCTCCGCCAGGGCGCCGACGCGCTCGCCGCCCGGGGCACGCTGGTCGTCGTAGGGGCGCCGCCGTTCGGCAGCGAAGTCGCCCTGGACGTCAACGGGTTGCTCCCCGGAAAGCGGATCGTCGGCCTCACCCTCGGTGACAGCGAGACGCGGAGCTTCATCCCCGCGCTCGTGCAGTTGGTGAAGGAGGGACGGCTTCCGTTGCACCGCCTGATCAGTACCTATCCGTTCGCGGACATCGACCAGGCGGTGCGGGACATGAGCGCGGGCAAGGCCATCAAGCCGGTACTCACCTTCTGACTCACCAGCCCGTGCTCACCTTCTGACTCAGTCGACGGTCAGCACCAGCTTGCCCGCGGTGCGGCCGGTGGCGCCGAGCGCGTGTGCCTCGGCGGCATCGGCCAGCGGGAACGTCCCGGCGATCGTCGCGCGCAGCTTGCCCGCCTCGACGAGTTCCGCGATCGCCTCCATGTCGGCGCGATCGGCGTCGACGAGCATCCGGACCGCCCGCACACCGAGCCGCTCGGCCTCCTCGTAGAAGTCCGGCTTGCCCATCGGCACGATGGAGACCACGATCCCGCCCGGACGCAGCACCCGCAGCGACTTGAGCGCGGTGTCGCCACCGAGCATGTCCAGAACGACGTCGACGTCCTTCACGGCCTCGGTGAAGTCGGTCTCCCGGTAGTCGATCGCCTCGTCGACGCCGAGCTCGCGCAGGAAGTCGTGCTTGGCCGCGCTCGCCGTGCCGATCACATACGCGCCCCGCGCCTTCGCGATCTGCACGGCCACATGCCCGACCCCGCCGGCCGCCGCGTGGATCAACACCCGCTGCCCCGGCTGGACTTCGGCGTTCTCCACGAGGGCCTGCCACGCGGTCAGCGAGACGAGGGGCAACGCGCCCGCCTGGACGTGGTCGATCCCGGCCGGCTTGTGGACGAAGGCGCGGGCCGGGGCGGCGACGTACTCGGCGTGCGAGCCATGGCCCCACGGGTAGGACAGCATCCCGAAGACCTCGTCGCCGGGCGCGAAGCGGGCGACACCGACACCGACGGCCTCGACGACGCCGGAGACGTCCCAGCCGAGGGTGAACGGCGGCTCGCCGAGGAAGCCTCCGGTGGCCCGGTGCTTCCAGTCGGTGGGGTTGAGCCCGGCGGCACGGACCCGGACGAGGATCTCGTTGGCACGCGGCGCGGGCCGCTCGACCTGTACTTCTTCCAGGACCTCGGGACCGCCGAGGACGTGCTGGGTGATGACGCGCATGGTGTTCACAGTGCTCATGGTCAGTCAGCCTGCCGGGTCCCGCACGACAAGGAAATGGCACGATGGCCAACCTTCGATAGAATCGTGCCATGCAGCATGTGGAACGGGTCGTGGTCCTGGCGCTCGACGGCGTCTACCCCTTCGAGCTGGGCATCCCCAGCCGCATCTTCGGCGCGGCCGACGGTCACTACGAGGTGCTGACCTGCACGGTCGACGGCCGTCCGGTGCGCACCAACGCCGACTTCTCGGTCGCGGTGGAGCACGGCCCCGAGATCCTCGAAACGGCGGACACGGTCGTGGTCGCCTCCATGGCGACCCCGCGCATCCCCACCGGGCTGCCCACCGAGATCGCCGACGCCCTCGCCCGGATCCGGCCGGACGCGCGGATCGTCTCGATCTGTACGGCCGCCTTCGTGCTCGCCGCCGCCGGTCTCCTCGACGGCCGCCGCGCCACCACCCACTGGCAGGTCGTCGACCGCTTCCGGGCCCTGTATCCGCGGGTCGACCTGGACCCGGACGTGCTCTTCGTCCAGGACGGCCGCATCCTCACCTCCGCCGGCGCGGCCTCCGGAGTCGACATCTGCCTGCACATCGTGCGTACGGACCACGGCAGCGAACTCGCCAACGCGGTCGCCCGCAGCTGCGTCGTCCCGCCGTTCCGCGACGGAGGCCAGGCCCAGTACATCCAGCAGCCGGTGCCCGACTGCGCGGTCACGAGCACGGCCGCCACCCGCGACTGGGCCCTGACCCGCCTCGACGAACCCCTCGCCCTGACCGATCTCGCCCGCCACGCCGGCATGAGCCTGCGCACCTTCGCCCGCCGCTTCAACGACGAGGTGGGCCTCAGCCCCGGCCGCTGGCTGATCCAGCAGCGGGTCACCCGCGCCCGCGACCTCCTGGAGGCCAGCGACCTGTCGGTCGACCAGATCGCCGGCCGCGTCGGCTTCGCCACGGGCGCGTCACTGCGGCAGCATCTGCACGCGGCGATCGGGGTCTCCCCGCAGGCGTACCGGCGTACGTTCCAGGAGACCCGCTGAACCCCAACGTTTTGGCCCGCCCGCGCGTCGTAGGAACAAGACGCGAGGGGGCAGGCATGCGCAGAGGGCTCGCAGGGGTCGCGGTACTGGTGGCCGCGACGGCGGTGGGATGCGGGACCGGGGGCGGGGCAGACGTGGTGGTCGCGGGCACACGGCCGGCCACGCCCTACGCCGGACCGCTGTACGTACCGGCCACCGACTCCGACGAGTCGGGTGCCGCCGGCCGGGCGCTGGAGTGCGACGGCAAGATGTACGCGGGCGGCGACGCCGAGACCTGGAGCAAGGGCGACGGCGGCAAGACCCCCGAGGGTGGCCTGCGGGCGTACTTCGACATCGAGCAGCCTGACGTACCCCGCACGGGTTATCGCGTCGAGCGCGAGGCGGACGGGCGCGTCCTGTTCTCCTTCGATGTCGGCGGCCGTACGAAGGTCGCCGTCGTCGTTGCCAAGGACGGGAAGGACAGGCCGGGTTGGGGCCCGGAGACCAGCGCGTCCTGCGACCCGGCCGAACTCCCGGCGAGCTTCACCAAGGCGCACGGATACGAGATCTGGACCGACGAGGACGGACACCGCCTGCCGACCACGGTGGTGAGCAGTTCGGTCGGTGCCGCGCACTGCGACTGGCAGAAGGCGCACTTCCTGGAGACCGGAGACGGCAAGAACGGCAGACTGTACGCGCGCGATCCGGAGGGGGTGCTCGAACCCGCCATGCTCACCGCCTCCTACGACGGTGATGTCCGCATGCCGGCGAGCGCCCGCGACACCGGATACCGGTACCACGACTGGCAGTTGTGGCTCACGGCCGACGCGTCGACGGCGTACGTCCGCACGCCCGACGGCGTGCAGGCGTGGCCCTTGGTCAAGGACAGCGCGCGCTGCATGTGAGCGTCCGTCACCGGCTCATGTGCAGGGCGACCAGCAACTGCCATACCTGGTCGGCGATTTCCTCCGCCGTGCCCTCCAACAGCCCGTGCAGCCAGTCGGCGAGGACCCCGCCGAAGGTCCCGGCGACGGCCGAGGCGACCAGCGGGGCGTCCGCCGCGCCCGCGAGTTCACGCTCGCGGAGGCTGTAGGCACGCAGGTCCCGGTGCAGGACCCGGCCGAGCGGGCCGCCGCCGCCCGGGCTCAACAGGGCGCGGTACAGGGCCGCGTGGGGGAGCAGCCCGGCGAAGAACTCCGGCAGCGCGGGCGGCGCGTGCACCGGGTCGGGCTGCCCGCGCCACGCGTGCAGTGCCTCCACCGCCTCCCGTACGACGTCCGCGCAGGCGTCGACCGCAAGCGCTTCCAGGCCGTCGTAGTGGACGTAGAACGTGGCCCGGCCGACCCCGGCGCGGCGCGCCAAGGCGGCGACGCCGACCTCCTCCAGGGGGCGTTCGGCGCACTCGTCGAGGAGGGCCTGGCGCAGCCGCGCCCGGGTGCGGGCGGTTCGCCGGTCCTCGGGCTCGGCGCGGCTCACCGGGCGATCAGGACGGCGGCCAGGGCCAGCGCGCCGGGCAGCGCCTGGGCGAACAGGATGCGCCGGTTCGCCGTCACCGTGCCGTAGACGCCCGCGATCACGACGCAGCTCAGGAAGAACACCTGGGCGCGGAAACCGGTCGGGTCGGCGGCGAGCAGGCCCCAGATCAGACCCGCGGCGAGGAAGCCGTTGTACAGGCCCTGGTTGGCGGCCAGCGGTGCGGTGGCTCTGGCCATCTCGGGGTCGAAGCCGTGCAGACCGCGCCCGGGCTTCTTCTCCCACAGGAACATTTCCAGCACCAGGATGTACAGATGCAGCGCGGCCACCAGTCCGACCAGCACGTTCGCGAGCGTTTCCATGATCGATCGACTCCTCGTCATCTTGGACAGGTGTCTACTGTAACTGGACGCATGTCCATGTTCAGACTTCTCGGAGAGTGACGGAACCCTCACTTCCGCACCGCCTTGAGGTTGATCTTTTACGGTTCAAACCCGATAAGCTCCCGTGCGGCGCAGCGAGTTGACGTGATCGTGACCGGTCGGCTCGTGGTGCGTCCTCCTGAGTGCGGTCTGACCTCGCACGCCCCCTGTTCGTTCGTGTCGCTTCGAAGGATGCAGATGGAACTCGCCACTCCGCCACCGGCGGCGCGGGCACCTGTCGCCTGGTACAGCTGGTGGCTGATGCCGCTGGCCTTAGGAGGCGGGACCGTTGCCGCCACGTTCATGAGCTCGGAGCGAATAGCCGCGACCGCGGCCGGAGCGGCGGCCACGGTGGCCAGTGCCGTGTGCGTACGACTGCTCGTCCGCACGCAGGCTCAACTGCGCCGTTCCGAAAGCGGTTTCCGCACCTCGCAGGCCGAGCACTCCCAGCAGTGGCAGCAGCATGTGGCGGGCTTGGAGCGGAAGTTCAGCGCCGAGCGCGCCACGCTGGAGGCGCAGCTGACCGAGCACTCCGGTGTCTACGAGACCCGGCTCGCCGACCACTCCGGCGCCTACGAGGCCCAACTCGCCGAGCAGGCACGGGCGTACGAGGAGCGGCTGACCGGGCAGGCCACGTCCTACGAGGCGCAGCTCGCCGACCAGGCCGAGGTGTGGCAGGAGCAGCTGGCCCACCAGCTCGCCGCCGTCGCCCGCCTCGCCGACGAGCAACTCCCCGAAGCGCTCACGCAGTTGCGCGCGGGTGACGCCATCGACGACCTGCTGCCGGTCGCGAGCCAGTGCGCGAAGGTCAGTGCCGAGCTCCAGGCCGAACTGCGCAAGGTGCTGCGGATCTCGCTCATCGGCGTCGAGGAGGAGTTCAACCGCTCCACCGCCGCAGAGCAGGCCGTCATCAGCATCGGCAGCCGCATCCACGTCCTGACCAGCAAGCTCCGCGGCCGACTGCACGAACTGCAGGGCGAGCACGGGCGGTTGCCCGCCGTCGCCCGCGGTCTGATGGAGCTGGACCAGGAGATCGGCCCCGCCGACTGTCTCGCCGCGAGCGTCGGCGTGCTCGGCGGCTCGGACCGGCCCGGCCGGCAGTGGCAGGAACCGCAGCGCCTGCTGAGCGTGGTGCGCGGCGGCATCGGCCGGATCAAGGACTTCCACCGGGTCGACGTACGCCAACTGCCCGAACTCGGCGTCGACGGCGGTCTGGTGGACCACCTCACGCTGATCTTCGCCCACCTCCTGGACAACGCGGCCCGCTACTCGCCGCCCACCGAGCCGGTGATCGTCTCCGGCAAGGAGGTGCCCAACGGCGTCGGCATCGAGATCCAGGACTCCGGCAAGGGCCTGAGCGAGGAGTCCAAGCGCGAGGCCGAACACGCCCTCGCCGGCACCGGCGCGGGCCCCGGACTCGGCGGTGTCTCCGAGGACGCCAGCATCGGCCTGCGTGTCGTCGGCACCCTCGCCCGCCGCTACGGCATCCGCGTCACCTTCGCGGACTCGCCCTGGCTCGGCACCTCGGTGGTCGTCGTGGTCCCGCACAAGTACTTCAGCCAGTTGCCCGCGGCGGCCGTCACCGGCACCCCCTCGTTCCAGGCCGCCGCGACGGCCGCGACCGCGACGGCGAGCCGCGGCACCGCCGTCGCCCAGACCCCGGCTGAGACCGTCGAGGCGGAGGACACCACGCCCGGCGGGCTGCCCAGGCGCCGTAGCAAGCGTGGCGAGACGGCGCGGCCCCAACCGGCCGGACGGACCGCGGAGATGGCCGTCTCCGCCGTGCCGCCCGACGCCTCCTTCACCGGCCTGGCGGCCTTCGCCACCGCCGGACGGGAGGCCCCGGGGGAGGAACCGGCGTCTGCAGGCCGCGAGTTCACCGAGCACAGCACTGAAGAGAGCGACGAGTCCACATGACGCAACAGGGAACCGACGTGAGCTGGGCGCTCCGCGATCTGGTGGAGAGCATCCCGGAGATCCGCTTCGCCCTCGTGGCCTCCAGCGATGGCAAGGCGATCACCTCCTTCGGCGCGGAGGACCCCGACGACGTGGACCGCTTCGCGGCCGTGGTGGCCGGCCTGCAGGCGCTGGCCCAGCCGGTCGCCGAGCAGTTCCCCAAGTACGCGGGGCAGTTGCGGCTGGCGATGATCGAGGTCGACGGCGGCCATCTCTTCGTCGTCCGCGCGGGTGTGGAGACGTATCTCGGCGTGCTGGCCCGCGAGGGCCTCGACCAGGGCCTGCTCGGACACCAGATGCGGGACCTGGCCCGCAGGATGGGTGAACTCCTCGGCACCACCGCGCGCCTGGAGGAGCACTCTGGATGAGTGCTCCCCGCCGGCCGATCGACCCGTCCGGTCTTGAGCGTTACTACGTCCTCACCGGAGGGCGCAGCGGACCGGGCGGTTCGGCGTCGAGCCTCGACGTGGCGACCCTCATCGTCTCCCGGGCCGCCCCCGTACCGGGCATGCAGCACGAGCACGAGGAGATCCTCCGGCGTTGCCGCGAGCCGCTGTCGGTGGCCGAACTCGGCGCCCACCTCGGACTGCCCTTCAACATTCTCGCGGTGCTGCTGGCGGATCTGCTGGAGGCAGACCGCGTCGAAGCCCGTGACCCCATCCCGGCGCACGGCGCCGGTCGCGGGCCCGACCTCGCGCTCCTTGAGGAGGTACTCAGTGGACTTCAAAGGCTTTGACCATCCCGGCTCCCCGGCCGGCGCCGAAAGGGCGCGTCGGGGTCGAGAGGACGAACGGACGGAGGCCCGAAGGGCTGAGCACGATCGGCCTCTCGACCCCGGCTTCGGCGCCCTGGAGGCAAGCGTCGAAAAAGGTGTCACCCGCTCGGTGAAGGTGATGATCGCCGGCGGTTTCGGCACCGGGAAGACCACGATGGTCCGCTCGGTCAGTGACATCAAGCCGCTCACCACCGAGGAGACCCTCACCCAGGCGAGCGCCGGCGTCGATCACCTCATCGGGGTGACCGACAAGACGCAGACCACCGTCAGCCTCGACTTCGGCAAGATCGGCATCAACGACGAGCTGGTCCTCTACCTGTTCGGGACCCCGGGCCAGGAGCGGTTCTGGTTCCTGTGGAACGGTCTGTTCAAGGGTGCCCTCGGCGCGGTGGTCCTCGTCGACACCCGCCGACTCGCCTCCAGTTTCCGGGCGATCGAGGAGATGGAGCGGCAGGACGTCCCGTTCGTCATCGCGCTGAACGTCTTCCCCGACTCCCCGGAGCACCCGGTCGACGAGATACGGGACGCCCTGGACATCTCCCCGGACATCCCGGTCGTGGCCTGCGACGCCCGCGACCGCTCCTCCAGCCGTGACGTACTGGTCGCGCTGATACGGCACTTGAAGGAACGCTCGGCCGTCGTCGCACTGGAGCCCCGATGACCGACCAGACCGACCAGACCTTAAACGGCCCCGATGCTCCGAGGGGTTGCCCCGTCGCCCACGGGTCGGGTGACGACCTCACGCGACTGTACGGGCCGGACGCGGCGACCGATCCGCGCGGCATCTACGAGCGGCTGCGCGAGCAACACGGCTCCGTCGCACCGGTGTTGCTCGAAGGTGACGTCCCGGCGTGGCTGGTCCTCGGGTACCGCGACAACCGGCGGGTGCTGGACAGCCCCCGCCAGTTCAGCCGGGACGCGCGGATCTGGCGGGACTGGCGGGAGGGGCGGGTCGCGGACACCTCGCCGATCATGCCGATGGTCGGGTGGCGTCCGGACTGCGTCTCGCAGGACGGCGAACCGCACCGTCGGCTGCGCGGCGCGGTGACCGACGGGCTGCTGGCCGCGGCCGGCCGCGGTGTCCGGCGGCACGCGACGTACTTCGCCAACAAGCAGATCGACGCGTTCGCGGACACCGGTCGGGCCGATCTGGTGGCGGACTACGCCGAGTATCTGCCGATGCTCGTCCTCACCCGCATCCTGGGGCTTCCCGCGGCGGACGGGAACCGGCTGGTGGAATCCAGCGCGCAGGTCCTCAAGGGTGGCGAAGACGCCCTGCTGCACAACGACCGCATCATCGAGATCCTCGGTGAACTCGCCGAGCGCAAACGGGCCGAGCCCGGCTCTGACTTCACCACCGCGCTGATCGAGCATCCGGCGGGGCTCGACGCGGAAGAGGTCGTCATGCATCTGCGGCTGGTGCTGATCGCCGCGCACACCACTACCAGCAACTTGTTGGCGCGGGTCTTGCAGCGGATCCTCACGGATGCCTCACGGCTTTCGGGGCTGGTCAGTGGGCAGTTGACTGTCTCGGCCGTTGTCGAGGAAGTCATGTGGGACACCCCGCCGTTGGCCGTTCTGCCGGGGCGGTTTGCTACGGCGGATCTTGAGCTCGGGGGGCATCGGATCGAGGAGGGTGACCTGCTCGTCCTTGGGCTGACCGCCGGCAATGTTGATCCTGAGGTTCGGCCTGATGCGGGGGTTTCCGTGCAGGGGAACCAGTCGCATCTGGCGTTCAGTTCGGGGCCGCACGAGTGTCCGGGGCAGAGTATCGGGCAGGCGATTCTTGAGGTCGGCGTGGATGTGTTGCTGCATCGGTTGCCGGGGTTGCGGTTGGGTGTGGTGGCGGAGGATCTGACTTCTACGGCGTCTACGTGGGAGTCTCGATTGGACTGTCTGCCAGTTGAGTTCGCGGTGTGAGTCGGTAGTTATTCGTCCGCGGGCGCGTTGGGGCTGGTCGCGCCCACGCGGCGGAGCCGCAAATCGATACAGCCCCGCGCCCCTAAAAGCGAGCTGCCCGGCCCCTTGGCCGGGCAGCTCGCCCCCGTCTCACACCGCCAACAGATCGTCCACCGAGCCCTTGCCTGCCAACTCCGCTTTCGCTGCCGGGCCTTCCTTCGACGCCGTGTAGCGGCCCGACACGAGCGCCCACTCGTAGTTGCCGTTGATCCAGTGCTGGATGGCCTCCACGCCCTGGCGGACCCGGAGGCGTTCGTCCTCGTCCAGGCTCAACTCGTCGCACATCTGCGGGACTTGGGATTCCAGTTCGAGGTACTCGGCCAGGCAGGCGTTCGTCATGCGGTACGCCTCTTCGGCCGCCGCCTCCCACGACAGGTCGCGGTCCCGGTGGAGCACGGCTATCAGGTTGTGGCCGTCGCCTCGGCGGCGTTCGCGTTCGAAGGAGTGGATGTCGTTCATGAAACCGATGGTGTCGGCGGCCAGGTCACGCATGCGTTCCATCAGCGGGTGTGCCTGAACCTGGGCCGGGACTTCGAAGCCCCGGCTGCGTTCGCCGGCGTCGATGCTGTGGTGGATGCCGACCGTACGGCGCCGGAACTCCGTGTACTCGTCGAGGTCCAGTGTGCCCGCGATGCCCCGGGCCGCCAGGTCGACCTCCTCGCAGTGCGCCACCAGGAACCGCCCCCAGGACGCGGCGAACCGGGTCCGCCACGTCAGGGACATGCCATCCGAAAGGTGGTCCCAGACCTGCGCCCAGGCCACGGTGATCGGGCAGACCACCCGGGGCCTGCTGCCCGCCGGACGCAGGGGCGTGACGATCAACTCCCGCGCCACCTCCAGTATCCGGTCGGCGCGGTCGGGCCTGCTCGCGTCGAACTGGTCGTCGAAGAGGAACGCCAGCGAGAACCAGTTCATCAGGACGACCATGTCCGCGGCCGACGCGTGCGGATAGGTGCGGGCCGCGGCCTGCGGGAGATCCCACGACCGGTACTCCTCGAACCCGGCCTGGCTGCGTACCAGGCCCATGTCCCAGATCCAGCGCAGATGACGGGCCCGGGCGTACTCCAGATGGTCGCTGACGGGGGTGTCGAAGGGGAGGTCGAAGGTGACGTCCTGAGGCATGCGCTTCCTTTCGGGAGACGGAACACTGAGTCCCCCCACTGCGAGCGGGCGGTCCGTTCGACCGCCCGCGCCCTCGAACTACGCTTCGTGGTGCGAAAGTTGGACCTAGAAGCGGTTACGAGGCTGCCCAGAGCCTAGATGATCTACACCGTGCCCCGATCGTGATCCCCGTTACTGCTCACGCCTCCTGAGCTGCGTACACTCCCGTCCCTCCCACATAAGTAAGCGCTACCTGCGTCTCCGCGATCTCCTCCGGCGGACCGGCGAACGGATCGCGGTCCAGGACCACCAGATCCGCCAACGCCCCGGCCTCCACCCGGCCCGTTTCGTCGAGATGGTTCGCGTACGCCGAACCCGCGGTGTACGCCGTGATCGCCTCCGCGAGATCGAGACGCTCGCCCGGCAGGAACACCGGTCCCGCGCCCCCGGGTTCGATCCGGTTGACCGCGACATGGATGCCCTGCAGCGGGTCGGGACTGCTCACCGGCCAGTCGCTGCCCGCCGCGAGGGTGGCCCCGGAGCGCAGCAGCGCCCCGAACGGGTACTGCCACAGGGCCCGTTGGGGCCCGAGGAACGGAATCGTCAGCTCGTCCATCTGCGGTTCGTGCGCGGCCCACAGCGGCTGGATGTTCGCCACCGCACCGAGCCGTACGAACCGCGCCACGTCGTCCGGATGCACCACCTGAAGGTGCGCCAGATGCGGCCGGGTGTCACTCGGCCCGTTGGCCGCCCGTGCCGCCTCCACCGCGTCCAACGCATCCCGTACGGCCCGGTCGCCCAGCGCGTGGAAGTGGCACTGGAAGCCGAGCGCGTCCAACTCGGTGACGTACTTGGGCAGGTGCCCCGGGTCGATGAAGCTGGTGCCCCGATTGGCCGTCGCGCAACCGCACTTGTCCAGGTAGGGATCGAGCAGGGCGGCGGTGCCGGTCTCGGCGACCCCGTCCAGCATCAGCTTCACGCTGCTCGCCCGGAACCGGCCGTGACTCAACGCGGCCCGCCGCTCGACGAGTTCGGGGATCTGCTCGGCCCCGCGCTCCCGGTCCCACCACAGCGCGCCGACGACCCGCGCGGTGAGCGAACCGCCCCGGGCGGCGGCGAGATACGCGTCCGACGGGTCGTCCATCCCCAGGAACTCCCCGACCAGCGCGTCCTGCCAGGCCGTGATGCCGAGCGCGTGCAGATGCCGCTGGGCGTGCAGCAGCGCGGCGAGCCGGTCGGCCTGCGTGGTCGGTGGCGTGAGGCGTCCGACCAGCTGCATCGCGCCCTCCTGAAGCGTCCCGGCCGGCTCGCCCGACGCGTCCCGCTCGATCCGTCCGTCCACCGGGTCGGCCATGTCCCGTGTGATGCCCGCGAGTTGCAGGGCCCGGCTGTTGACCCAGGCGCCGTGATGGTCCCGGTTGGGCAGATACACGGGCCGGTCCGGTACGACCGAGTCCAGCAACTCCTTCGTCGGCGTACCGCCCTCGAACGCCTCCATCGACCACCCGCCCCCGGTGATCCACTCCCGCTCGGGATGCGCGTCCGCATAGGCCCGCACGGCGGCGATCGTGTCCTGCGCCGTCTTGGCCCGCGTCAGATCGCACTGGGTCAGCTCCAGCCCCGCCGGCACCGGATGCACATGCGCGTCCTGGAACCCGGGCAACAGCAACCGCCCCGCCAGATCGACGACTTGAGTGCGAGGCCCGGCAAGGTCGTGCACCTCGGCATGGCCTACGGCGGTGACGCGGTCGCCGGTGACGGCCACGGCGGTCGCGGTGCGGCCCTCGGGGGTGAGGACAGGGCCGTTGGTGAAGAGGAGGTCTGCGTGCATGGTTCGTATCCTTGCGGGGTTATCGAGAGGTGGCGAGGAGCTGCGGTGCGTCGGCGTCGGTGCCTTCGCCCGAGTGGAAGTACGGGGACCTGCGCACCCACTTCGCCCACGCGGCGGCCAGGAAACCGGACGCGATCATCGCCAGCGGGGTGAGCAGCAGGAACCAGCCGTTGTCCGCGCTGACTTCGAGGTGGTCGGTGGACGTGTAGAAGGACCAGCAGAGGTAACCGCCGAGCCCCAGCAGGGTCAGGGCGCTCAGTGTGGGCAGCACCACCGCGCGCACGCCCTGCCGCCAGTCCTCTCGCAACAGCGAGCGGAACCGCACGGCTGCCGCGAGGGCGGTCAGCGCGTAGGAGAGCGCTACGACGATCCCCACGGCGTTCACCGTCGCCATGATCATGTCGGCGAGACGGGGTATCACCAGCGCCAGTGCCGCAACTGCCGTCGCCAGCGCGCCGATCAGCAGGGTGCCGAGGGCCGGAGTGCCGTAGCGGGAGCTGACCTTGGACCAGACCGGGCCGAGGGTGCGGTCGCGGCTCATCGCGAACATGCCGCGGGCGGTGGGGATCACGCCGGCCTGGAGCGATGCGACCGCCGAGAACATCAG
The DNA here is from genome assembly GCF_042721125.1 of Streptomyces sp. NPDC058469. NCBI lineage: Bacteria > Bacillati > Actinomycetota > Actinomycetes > Kitasatosporales > Streptomycetaceae > Streptomyces > Streptomyces sp. NPDC058469. Next base: position 188,446 of record NZ_JBHXME010000001.1, on the reverse strand, counting down.
CGCGACCAGGGGGAGAGCGGCCAGCGGCTGGGAGGCGAGGCGGTCGCCGAAGTACGCCAGGCCCTGGGCGCCGTGGCCCGCCAACTCGTCCTCGGACAGCACCCGTTGGAAGGCGATCGAGCCGAGCAGGAACAGGCCCAGCATCGTCACCAGGGTGATCAGCCCGGCCCGGGACGCGTCACGCGGGTCGCGCACCTCCTCGTTCACGGTGAACGCGGCCTCGAATCCCCAGTAGCAGAACACCGACAGCAGCAGGCCCTGAGCCAGCGCCGACGCCGAGGGGATCGCGAACGGGTCGAACCAGCTCAGGCTGAAGGCGTGCGGGCCGGTGACGATGCCGTATCCGCAGAAGCCGAGCAGGACGACGTACTCGAAGATCAGCAGTCCGGTCTGGAGGCGGGCGGCGGTGCGGACGCCGGTGACGGCGGTCAGGGTGACGGCGATCAGGACCACGATGCCCACGGCGGTCGTCTGCGCCGTCGAGCCCGGGTCGAGGGCGAGGCCGCCCGCCTCGTGCACTCCGGCCTCCCCGGCGAGCTGGATCATGGCCGAGCCGGTCACCGCCGTGGTGTACGCGAGGAACGCGATCGTGGCGACGATGTTCACCCAGCCCACCAGGAAGCCCAGCCACGGCGTGAGTGAACGGCCCACCCACACATAGCCGTTGCCCGCGTTCGGCTCCACCCGGTTGAGCCGGGAGTAGGCGCCCGCGATGCCCAGGATCGGCAGGAACGCGAGCAGCATGATGGCCGGCAGATGCAGCCCGACCACCCCGGCGGTCACTCCCAGACCGATGCCGATGCTGGTGGTCGCGGCCGTGCTGGAGGCGGCGATGGCGACGCCGTCCAACAGGCCGAGGGACTTGCGCAGTGCGGGCCCCGACGGGGGTGGCGTGTCGTTCATGGCGTGCTCTCCGCTCGCACCGGGGGGCCCGAACGGCCCCGGTGAACGCACATGAAACTGCCCGCGCGCTTAACAGGTCAACGGTGTTGTCGTAAGGTGCGGGCACCCGGACGAGACCATCGAGGAGGTTCCGTATGAGCGAGCGTGTCGTCCCGGCCGCCGCCCGGCAGCGCAGGCGCCCCACCAAACAGGGCGTCGTCCTGTCCGAGGAACTGATCGTCGAGACCGCCCTCCGACTGATCGAGGAACACGGCACCGAAGCTCTCTCCGTGCGCCGCCTCGGCCGCGCCCTCGGCGCCGACCCCAGCTCCCTGTACCGCTACTTCCGGCACACCGACGACCTGATGCTGGCGGTCGCCGACGAGCTGATCGGCCGGACGCTGCGCACCTGGCGGCCCAGCGGCGACTGGCGCGCCGACCTGCGGGAACTGGGTCTGCGCGTGCACGCCGGGGCGCTCGCGCATCCACGGGCGGCGGTGCTCAGCTCGTACCGGGTGACCGGGCGGGCCCACGAGATCCAGGCCGTGGAGGCGATCCTCGCGGTGCTGCGCGGGGCCGGGTTCCCCGACGCCGAGGCGGTGCGGATCTACCACGCCTACGTCGACCAGGCCCTCGCCTTCGGCGCCCTCGACTCCGCGAACACGGCGCTGCCGAAGCCGGCCCGCGAGGCGGAGGCAGCCGTATGGCAGGCGACGTATGCCCGGCTGCCCGCCGACACGTACCCGCACATCGCGGCCACGGCCCGGCACCTTGTGGCCACGATGCGGCACAGCTCCTACCCGGCCGCCCTGGATCTGCTGCTGAGCGCGGCGGCGGCGCGGCTCGCCGAGATCCGGGCGGCGGCGGAGGGGGGCTGAGCGGCAGACTGGGTCCATGACTCAAGAGCCCGCACGTACCGCGAAGCAGCGCTTGCAGGACACGCTCCGTCGGCTGGAGCAAGACGAGGACGCGTGGGTCGCCACGGCCGGCGAGGACGGGGGAGCGCCCTATCTCGTGCCGCTGTCGTTCGTGTGGGACGGCACGACCCTGCTGTTCGCGACCCCGGCCGCGAGCCCCACCGGCCGCAACCTCGCCTCGACCGGCGTCGCCCGGCTCGGCATCGGGCCGACCCGTGACGTGGTGCTGATCGAGGGCACGGTGGTGATGCTGACGCCGGCCGACCTGCCCGAGGAGGACGCGGAGATCTTCGCCTCGAAGACCGGCTTCGACCCGCGCCAACTGGCCACGCCCTACCTGTACTTCAGGATCCGCCCGCAGCGCGTGCAGGCCTGGCGGGAGGCCAACGAACTCAAGGGGCGGGACCTGATGCGCGGAGGGGAGTGGCTGGTGGCGGACTGAGCCCGTTTCCCAGGGGGTCGCGAGGCTTCCTACGAGGATGAGGAGCGCGGGGCGAAGTCCGTCGTCGTGAACGTCGCCTTGTTCGCGGTCGTCGTGCCGTCGGTGATCCACCAGCGCGTGGCGCGCTCGCCGTAGACGCCGAACTTTGCGTCCGCGCCCCAGTTCAGGACCAGTTCGTCCTTGCCGTCACCGTCGAAGTCGGCGGCCCCCGCGGGCCGGGCGTGCCGCCACTCCGCCGGGATCTTCTTGCCGTCCTCCGTTGCGGGCCCGTCGCGCAGGACCGTGGTCCGCCGGGTGCCGTCGATGAGCGTCGCGCCCTCGTAGGTGGCGACGAGGATGCCGTCGCGGCCGTCGCCGTCCGGGTCGGCGGACACATAACCACCGGGTCCGTAGTCGGTGCGCGCGGACTTCGGTGCCTCGGGCAGGCGGTACGTCACCGGTGCGCCGCCCGTGCCGGGATACACGGCGAGTGAGCCGTCGACGTCGGCCGGCTCGGTCTCGTAGCCGGGTTCGTCGTTACGGCTGCCGTCGTCGCCCACGGCCACATCGCGCTGCCCGTCGCCGTCGAAGTCGCCGAACGCGTGGGCGTTCCCGCTCCTCAACTGTCGTCCGGTGGAGGACAGTTGGGAACCTCGGTGGGCCGTGTAGAGCGTGTTGCCGGACTGCTCGCCGTCGCTCACCGCGTGCATCAAGAGCGAGGTCGCGTGGGGCGTGCCGGACGGGGCGATGGCGTCGGCGGTGAGATCACCGTCCGTCCAGGGGAGGCTCGTGTCGGTGCGGGCGGGGGCGCCCGAGCGCGTGAACGGGCCGTACATCACCACCATGGACGAGTGGTTGTACGCGAACCCGGCGAGATCGTGGTGCCCGTCGCCGTCGAAGTCACCGCGCACCACGGACTGGATGCCCACCTTCGTCGCGCTCCGCGGCAGTTGGACCGGCGTGGCGGAGGTCTTCCCCGTAGGTCCGCCCGGGCCGCCCCACGCTATGTACGGGAGGGTGCGCGGGGCGATGACGTTGTTGTCCGACGTCATCGCGCCCTGGACGGTGGTGACGAAGTCGGGGAAGCCGTCGCCGTCCAGATCGGCGGTGGTGAGGTCGGCCGCGGACAACGAGTCCTTCGGGGCGAGGAGTTGCCTGCCGGGTTCGGGCAGGCCCAGGTCGGCGCGGCCGTAGACCGTGCGCGTCGACGGGTCGAGTCCCTTGGCCGATCCGTAGACCACACCGACCCGTTCGTCGGTCGCGCCCTCACCGCCGCCGACGACGATCGGCACCACGAGGTCGCGGTGACCGTCGCCGTTGATGTCGTCGGGGTCCTTGGAACCCTTGCCCGGAGCGGGAGTTCGGCTCGCGGTGGCCGTGGTCGGCTTGCCCGAGGAGGGCGACGACTCGTGGGCGGTGGTGCCGCTCCCGCATCCGCCGAGCGGAGCGAGCGCGGTGCAGACGGCGAGAGTCACTACGGCTATACGGGGCTTCACCCGCCTCACTCTTACATCCGGCGTCTCACCCGAACCAGGGGAGCCGCGCGGGTTGTTGCCCATTCGTTGATCGACGCCGGTCGTCGGCATCAACTGGCCGAACGGGGATATCCGTTGGGTGCGTCGCAACCGGACTCGACCCTTGCGCGCCTGAATCTTCGGAGGACACATGGCACTGGTCAACGCTAGCTTCGTGGTGCTCGACGCGGTCGAGCCGGAGAAGCTCGCCGTGTTCTACACGGAGTTGCTGGACGGCGAGCAGACGGACATCACCCTCGACCAGGTGGAGATCAGGGGTGCCGACGGAACCCGGCTGGCGTTCCGCCGGGACCTCAGCGCCACCCCGCCGAGCTGGCCCCGCGCCGAGAACAACCAACAGGTCCACCTGGACTTCCTGGTGGAGGACCTGGACGAGGCGGAGCGCAGGATCGTCGGCCTCGGCGGACGCCCGCTGGAGACCAAGGACATGCCGGGCCCGTACGAGGAGCGCGTGTACGCGGACCCGGCCGGCCACTCCTTCACGCTCCGCCCGGTACCGCCGACGGCCACCGATCAGGGCTGAGGCGGTTTTGGGGACGCCCTGTTCCCGAGCACCCTGGTCCCAACTGCCCTACTCCCTGCCGCTCTTGTCCTTCACCGGCCAGATCCCGGTCGAGCGTTCGATGACCTTGGCGCCGGTGCGGTCCGCCGCGCTGCGCGCCACCGCGAAGAGGGCGCCCTGGAGCGCGGCGGCGAGCAGGATCTCGGCCCAGCCGCGGTCCCGGTCCAGCGGGTCGGGGGCGTTGTCCTCGTGCCGTATCGCCTTCCACGTGGCACGGAAGGCACGGCCGGCGAGGGCACCGCTCACCAGGCCCAGAACGAGGCCGACGGGCTGGTAGACGAGCGGGATTTTCTTCTTCTTGATCTTGGCCACGCGGATCTCCTTCTGCGGACGAGCGGGCGGGTCGGCACGGTCGGCACCCCGACGGTGTCATCGAAACCGGTCCTTCGGTAGAGGGTGTGAGCAGCACCTTCAGGGGCAGTCGGCGTAGATGAGCGACAAAGCCGCCGACCCTGCGAAGGATCACCCGTCCGACCGTACGACGGACCCCGAACCGGACCGTGCGACGGACCAGGAATCCGATGGCGCGACGGACCGGAAGACCCGGGTCACCGTCCTCGTCGCACTCGCCGCCAACCTGGTGATCGCTGCCGCCAAGGCCGTCGGCGGTCTGATCGCGGGGTCGCCCGCGCTGCTCTCGGAGGCCGCGCACTCGGTGGCCGACAGTCTCAACGAGGTCTTCCTCCTCGCGGCCCTGCGCCGCAGCCGCCGCCCCGCCGACCGGCAGCACCCGTTCGGCTACGGCAAGGAGCGGTTCTTCTGGTCGCTGCTCGCGGCCGTGGGGATCTTCGTGATGGGCGCCTGCTTCTCCGTGTTCCAGGGGATCGAGGCCCTGCGGAACGGAGCGGAGGAGACGTCGAGCGGTTATGTGGTGGGCCTGATCGTGCTCGCCGTGGCCCTGGTCGTGGAGGGGATCTCGCTGCTGCGGGCCCTGCACCAGGTGCGCGCCCAGGGCGGCGGCATGGACGCGCTGCGTGACCCCGCGCTGCGGACCGTCGTCGCCGAGGACGGCACGGCCGTGCTCGGCGTGACCCTCGCCATCCTCGGCATGGCGCTGCACATGATCACCGGGCAGGTGGTGTGGGAGGCGTCCGCCTCGCTCGCGATCGGAGTGCTGCTCGGCTACGTCGCCTACCGCCTGGGCCGCGACGCCCGAGACCAGCTCATCGGCGAGGCCGTCGACCCGGAACTGAGCGACAGGATCCGCTCGCTGCTGGCGGCCGAGCCCGAGATCGACAGCGTGGAAGCGCTGTTCACGATGCGGATGGGGCTCGACTCGACGATGGTCGCCGCCCGGATCGACCTGGTTCCCGGCATGGACAGCGAGCGGGTCGAGGAGGTCTCCGTGCGCATCAAGCGGTCGCTCGGCCGGGCGGTGTCCGAGGCCGGCGAGATCTTCCTCGACATCACCGACCGGCCGGTGGAGGAGGCACGGGAAAGCCCCGCCGCGACGGGGGAGCGCGGCGGGGCCTGAACGTCGGATGCCCGACGGTCACCGGTTCATGCGCCCCGGAAACAAGAAACTTTCTCCGGGCCGGTCAGGCTCCGGGACTCAGCTTCCGGCGGCCGGTTCGAGGACGAACACGGGGATCTGCCGGTCCGTCTTCGTCTGGTACTCGGCGTACGGGGGATACGCGGCGACCGCCCGCTCCCACCACGCTGCCTTCTCGTCGCCGGTGACCTCGCGGGCGGTCAGGTCCCACTTCTGCGGGCCGTCCTGAAGCTCGACGTGCGGGTCGGCCTGGACGTTGAAGTACCAGACCGGATGCGTGGGCGCGCCGCCCTGCGAGGCGACCACGGCATAGGTCCCGTCGTGCTCGACACGCATCAGCGGGGTCTTGCGGATCTTCCCGCTCTTGGCGCCCACCGTCTTCAGCAGGATGACGGGCAGACCCGTGTCCGCCAACGTCGTCCCCTTGGTGCCGCCGGAGCTCTCGTACAGCTCGACCTGGTCGCGCACCCACTGCGACGGGCTGGGTTCGTACTCGCCCTCAAGAGGCATGTCATTCGTCCCATCTCGCGTTCTACGGCTGTCTCGCACCGAGATTCAACACCAGCCGGTGCGTGATTCATCCATACCGCGACTCTCTTCGGCCACGCCCCCTCCACCGGGTGATGACCTCGGAGGTAATCGCACCGGAACGACCTCTCCGGCACAGTCGACACCCGTACGACAACCATCCGGAACCGTCCGAGAGAGGGCCGCCCCATGTCCATGACCCCGACCACGCGCACCGTCGTGGAGGACCTGCTGCACCGGATCGGCCACGCCGGGCCCGAGCACATCGCCGAGCTGTACGCCGAGCACGCCGACTGGAGACTCGACTGGCCCGAGGACCAGCACGGCAGTCCCGCCACCCCGTGGATCCGGCACCGCGCCACCCGCGCCGACGCCGCCGACCACTTCCGGGACCTCGCCGAGCACCATGTGCCCGGACAGGTGGGCACGGAGATCGAGCGCATCCTGGTCGACGGCGAGGACGCGGTGGTGCTCGGCGAGATCCGGCTGACCGCCAGGCCCACCGGACGGCCGTATCGCGCCAGGTTCGCCCTTCATCTCACCGTCCGGGACGGACTGATCGTCCGTCATCATGTGTACGAGGACAGCCTCGCCGTGTCCCTGGCCTTCGCCCCGGCGGACGGCGGGATTCCGGTCGCGGGCGGGGGAGGTTCGGCCTCCCCGCGACCGTGATCGTCGAGCGGGCCGGGGCCATCAGGATCGGCCAGATTGTAGGTACCACCGATCTGGCCGAACTTCAGGTGGCCTCATAGGTGCCTCGGGCATCTAATGAAGATCGGCAAGACGCACTCTTCGTCTGCGAGGTCTTCCATGACGGATCTGACGGAACTGACCGATCTGACCGAACCCGTCGCCTTCCCGCAGGACCGCACCTGCCCCTACCACCCGCCTGCCGCCTACGACCCCCTCCGCAGCGCCCGCCCGCTGACCCGCATCACGCTGTACGACGGCCGCACGGCATGGCTCGTCACCGGCCACGCCGCCGCCCGCGCACTGCTGGCCGACCAGCGTCTGTCCAGCGACCGTACCGACCCCGATTTCCCCGCGACCAACGAACGCTTCGCGGCGGTCCGGAACCGCAGGGTCGCACTGCTCGGTGAGAACGACCCCAAGCACCGCACCCAGCGGCGGATGATGATCCCCGCCTTCACCGTCAAGCGCGCCACCGCACTGCGGCCCGACATCCAGCGGATCGTCGACGAACGCCTCGACGCGATGATCGCCCAGGGTCCGACCGCCGACCTGGTGCCCGCGTTCGCGCTGCCCGTGCCCTCGATGGTGATCTGCGCGCTGCTCGGCGTCCCGTACGCCGACCACGAGTTCTTCGAGGCCCAGTCCCGGCGCCTGCTGCGCGGTCCGAAGGCCGAGGACAGTCAGGGCGCGCGCGATCAACTCGACGCGTATCTGGGGGAGTTGATCGACCGTAAGCAGCGGGATCCGGGCGAGGGACTGCTGGACGACCTCGTCCGGGAGCAGCTGAGCGAAGGGGCGCTGGACCGCACGGAGTTGATCTCCCTCGCGGTCATCCTCCTCGTCGCGGGCCACGAGACGACCGCCAACATGATCTCCCTGGGCACCTTCACGCTGCTGCGTCACCCCGAGCGGCTCGCCGAACTCCGGGACGATCCAGGGCTGTTGCCGGACGCGGTCGAGGAGCTGATGCGGTCGCTCTCCATCGTGGACGGGCTGATGCGGCAGGCCCTTGAGGACATCGAGGTGGACGGTACGACGATCCGGGCCGGCGACGGTGTGGTCTTCTCGGCCGCGGTCATCAACCGCGACGAGGACGTCTACACCGCACCGGACACCCTGGACTGGCACCGGCCCACCCGCCACCACGTCTCGTTCGGCTTCGGCATCCACCAGTGCCTCGGCCAGAACCTGGCCCGCGCCGAACTGGAGATCGCCCTGCGCAGCCTCTTCGACCGGCTGCCCACGCTGCGGCTGGCCGTCCCCGCGGAGGAGATTCCCTTCAAACCCGGCGACACGATCCAGGGGATGCTGGAACTCCCCGTGACCTGGTAAGAGGCTGCGCTCCATGCACACGGAAATCCACATCGACAAGGACATCTGCATCGGGGCGGGCCAGTGCGCCCTGGCCGCCCCGAGCGTCTTCACCCAGGACGACGACGGCTACAGCACGGTGCTGCCGGGCAAGGAGGACAGCGACGACCCCATGCTCAGGGAGGCGGCACGGGCCTGCCCGGTGAGCGCGATCACGGTGTCGGACACGGTGGGCTGAGCGGGTTCGCGGCGGGGGTGGCCGGCCCGCTGGGCTGACCGGTTCCTGAGGAGGAGGTGGCCGGCCCGCCGAGCCGAGCCACCCCTTCCTGCCGCGAAGCCGATCGCCCCGGCCCGCCCGCCTCAACTCCCCACACCGAGCACTCCCACCTCAACTCCCCGCAACCCCTCCCGCCCCGCGATCACCTCGTACGCGGCAACCCGCCCGCCCTCGACCCGCACCCGGAGAGCAAGCAGCAACCGTCCCCCCGGCGCGACCACGATGCCCACGTCCCCGTCGACGAGGGCCGGGGTCGCGAACCGCGTCCGGTGTCGCAGCAGTACCGTCCCCTCCGCGACCGCCCGGGCGCCGCGCAACTCGGCAGCCACGCCCGGCGGCAACACGGCGGGGTCGGCGTGCCGGACCACGTCGGGGGCGAGGACGTCGAGGAGCGCGCCGAGGTCACCGCCCCGTGCGGCGGATAGGAACGCCTCGACGACCTCCCGGTGCCGGTCGAGTTCGGCGCCCGGCACCACCGGCGTGCCCCGCACCTTGTGCCGGGCCCGGCTGGCGAGCTTCTTCGCGGCGGGCAGGGAGCGGTCCAGGACTGCCGCGACGCGGTCGAACGGCACCGCGAACAGGTCGTGCAGCACGAACGCGACCCGCTCCGCCGGACCCAGCGTGTCCAGCACCACCAGCAGCGCGAGCCCCACCGAGTCGGCGAGTACGGCCTCGTCCTCGGGCAGTTCGTCGGCGCTCGGCTCCGGCAGGTCGTCGCCATAGGGATCCTCCCGTCGGGACGCGCGCGAGCGCAGCATGTCCAGGCAGACGCGGGAGACGACCGTCGTCAGCCAGGCGGTGAGGTTGTCGATGCCGTCGCCGCCCGTACGGCTCAGCCGCAGCCAGGCCTCCTGCACGGCGTCGTCCGCCTCGCCGAGCGAACCCAGCATCCGGTACGCGACCGCCCGTAGCTGCCCGCGCCGTTCCTCGAACCGCTCCGCCAACTCGTCGTGCCCCCGCATGGGTCACCTTTCCTCATCGTGCTCCGTCACCTGTCCGACGAACCGGAACCGACCGAGGTGACCACACCATGCTGCTGCACATCGACTCCAGCGCCGACGCGACCGCCGACTCCGTGACCAGGCGACTCACCGAGACCTTCGTGCGTGCGTGGCGCACCGCGCACGGCACGGGGGACCACCGTCACCGCGATCTGTCGGCGGAACCCGTAGCGCCGATCACCCCCGCCTACACCACCCTCGGCCGCCGAGTGGAGCGCGAGGGATTCGTCCCGCCCGCCAAGGTCCCCGCGCTCATCGAGAGCGCGCCCGAGCAGCGTGAGTGGGAAACGACCCTCCCGTACATCGCCGAACTGCTCGCCGCGGACACGCTGTTGCTCGGTGTCCCGATGTACAACTTCTCGGTGCCCGCGACCCTGAAGGCGTGGATCGACCGCGTCACCTTCCCCGGCGCGCTCACCGACCCGGACACCGGCGAGAGCCTCCTGCGCCACACCCGCGTGGTCGTGGTCATGGCGCGCGGCGGCGGTTACGGCCCCGGCTCCCCGCGCGAACACTTCGACTTCCAAACGCCCTATCTGGAGGCCTACTTCGGGAATCTCGGCGTCCCGCCGGAGAACCTCCACCTCGTCGCCGCCGAACTGACCCGGGTCGACGTCCTTCCCCAGCCGGCCGGTCTGGAGGACCTGGCGGCGGCCTCCCTAGCCCGTGCCCGTGCCACGCTCACGGCCCTCGCCGCCGCCTGACCTCAGCGGGCCGCGACAGCGACCGGGCCGCCTCACGCGCCTCCGCCGCCGGTTCCGCGCTCCCGGTGATGCCCGCCGTGACCATGGCCCCCTCGGCCAGCAGGAACAACTGCCCGGCGAGTGCGGCGGGCAGCCCCGCGTCCGCCACGAGACCGGCGAGATATTCGCGGAACGCCCGCTTGTGCGCCCGCACTTGGGCCACCACCCGCTCCGAGGTCGCACCCAGCTCGCCGTACGAGTTGATCCACGCGCACCCGCGGAAATCGGCCTCGCCGAACCACTCCTCCAGCCAGTCGAAGACGGCCGGAATCCGCTCCTGCGGATCATCGTGCCGTGCGACGTGTTCGGCGAGGCGTCCGCGCCAGCGCAGGTCACGCCGTTCGAGATACGCCTCCACCAACTCCTCCTTCGCGGGGAAGAGTTGGTAGAGCCGCTTGAGGGAGAGCCCGGAGGCGGTGCGGACGGCGTCCATGCCGACGGCCTGAACACCCCGTCCGTAGAACAGCTTCTCGGCGGCGTCCAGCGCCTGCTCCCGGGCGACTGCGCTGTCCATGGAACGACACCACTCCTCGACTGCTCCTTGACGTGAGAACGAGCGTTCTCTACGTTAGCAGTCGCCCCGGAGAACGCGCGTTCTCCGCATCGTTTCACCTCATTCCCCCTCGGAGACGACCATGGCCGACCGCCCTCCCCTCCCGCCCTTCACCCGTGAGACCGCGGCCCAGAAGGTCCAGGCCGCCGAGGACGCCTGGAACACCCGTGACCCGCGGCGGGTGGCGCTCGCCTACTCGGAGGACTCCGTCTGGCGCAACCGCGACACCTTCGTCACCGGCCGTGCCGCGATCGTCGAGTTCCTCACCGCGAAGTGGGCCCGCGAGCACGAGTACGCGCTGCGCAAGGACCTGTGGGCCTTCGACGGCAACCGCATCGCCGTCCGCTTCCAGTACGAGTGCCGGGACGCCGACGGCATGTGGTGGCGGTCGTACGGCAACGAACTGTGGGAGTTCGACGAGCACGGCCTGATGACCCGTCGCGAGGCCAGCATCAACGACCTGGCCATCGAGGAGAAGGAACGGCGCGTCTTCGGGACGCGGCCCGAGGAGGAGCGCGGGCGGTCGTTCCCGCTTCAGTAGGCTCCCCGGGTGATCGAACAGGACTTGAAGCCCTTCCTCTACGTCGTCGTCTGCGCCGCCGGGATCGCCGCCGACGTCGGGCAACTGATCTCCGCCGCACGGGAGTTGGACTGGGAGGTCGGAGTGATCGCCACCCCGGTCGCCGCGTCGGGCTTCTTCGACGTCCCCGCCGTCGAGGCGCAGACCGGCCGCGCCATCCGGTCCGCCTCGCGCATGCCGGGCGATCCGCGCCCCTTCCCGCCGCCGGACGCGGTGATCGTCGCGCCCGCCACCTTCAACACCATCAACAAGTGGGCGTCCGGCACCGCCGACACCCTCGCCCTCAGCACCCTGTGCGAGGCGTACGGCCTGGGCGTCCCGATCGCCGTACTCCTTTGTGTGGCCCACGCGTTGGCGGCCCACCCCGCCTACCAGGAGAGTCTGATACGGCTGCGCGGGATGGGCGTGCGGTTCGGGGAGCCGTACTCCGGTGAGGTCCAAGAGGACGGCGGGCGGGCGGAGTTCGCGTGGGAGCGAGCCTTCGACCTGCTCTAGGCGCAGGTCACGGTCGGCCCGGCCAGCATGCCCCCGGTGTAGAGCGCCTGACCCTGCGGCATCCAGTAGCCCAGCTTCGAAACCACCGTGGAACAACGGGACTTGAGGGCGACACGGACCACCACCGTGCCCGGGTGCCCCGGCTGGAGATCGGTGAGCGCACAGTCCAGTGCGTGCGGGAGCCGGTCCTGCGAGGGGTGGCGGCCGACCAATGGATTGACGCAGCGCGGGTCGGACGTGGTCAGCTCCGCCCCCGACCCCTCCTCCGAGATCAGCCCGAACCGCGCGCTGCCGTCGCCCTCGTCGCTGTGCCGGTGGACCGTGTACGTCAGGGTCGTCACCGAGTCGGGCCGCAGCGTGCTCCGGTCCACCTCGATGCCGTGCGTGACCTTCGGCCTGGGCGCGGTCAGGGTCAGCGTGGCGTGGACGGTGCCCTGCAGGTCGACGCCCTCGGGCGCGGAGCGGACGTGCACGGTGGCCGTGAAATCGTACGTCCCCGGGCCCGGATACTGACCCGACCCGGGCAACGTGCCGGACGCGGCCGTCTCGCCGCCACGCTCGGCGGTCCAGGTGCCCGAGGTGCGGCACGCGTACCGGACGGTCGCCCTGAGCTGTCGGCAGGTCGCGGGAGCCGAGACCGCCATGGTCGGGGTGCCGCTGCCCGCGCAGAGGCTGACGACGGCATGCTGGCCGTGTGCGCCGTGCAGGGTGCCGGCGGGCGCGCACAGGGTCGACGGCGGCTCGGGCGGGGCCGGCGCCGGGTCCGTGCCGCCCCACGCGGGCGACACCAGGGCCAGCACCAGCACGGCCGCCCCCATCAGGGTTCTCAGGCTGGTCGAACGTCTCGGCATCGTGTTCCTCCCGTACGGCCGCGACCGGCCGGGCGCCGGTCGTCCGCACCGAGGATGCGCGAGCCCGGTGGCCGCCCGGCCGCTCCCACGCCGGGCGGTCAGGGGCGGTCACACCAACGCCGGACGCCCTTCAGTGGCCCAGCGGCGCACGCAGCTCCGGCTGCAACAGCTCTCCATGGGCCTCGACGAGGTCGTCGCACAGGTCCCAGATCCGCTCGACCGGCAGGGCCGCCGCCGTCGCCGGGTCGGCCATCGCCGCGTGGCGGATGTGGCGCGGGTCGCCGTCCGTGGCCGCGCGGACCACCAGGTCGGTGACGGAGACGTACGCGCTGTTGAGGGCCGCGCACTGCGGGGGCAGGGCGCCGATCCGGGTCGGCTGGACGCCCAACGCGTCGACCAGGCACGGGACTTCGACGACCGAGTCGGCGGGGAGGTTGTCGATGAGACCGCGGTTGGGGACGTTGCCGTAGACCGTTCGGGGCGTGCCGGTGACGATGCTGTGGATGATCTGCGGGGCGTACTCCAGCGTGCCCTCGACGGGGAGCGGGGTGCCTGCCGCCAGGGCCTCGCGGGTGCGTTCGTAGCTCGCGGTGTTCTCCTCGATGATCTCCAGGTACGCGCCGACCGGCAGCCGTAGCCGCTCGATCTCCTCGGGGTGGTGCAGATACCAGGGCACGTACTCGGCGGAGTGCTCGCTGGTCTCCGTGGGGTAGTGGCCGAGCCTGCGGTACATGTCCACGCGGACCCGGCGCAGCAGCTCGGGGTCCTTCGCGATCGTCTCGTCGAGGAGCGGGTAGAGGCTCTGGCCCGCCCGCTCGAAACGCAGCACCCAGGCCTGGTGGTTGACCCCGGCGGCCAGGTAGGAGACCTCCTCGAAGGGGACCCCCACGAGCTCGGACAGGTCGTGCATCGTCCAGTACACCGAGTGGCACAGGCCCGTCGCCTTCAGGGCGGGGGCGATGCGGCTCAGGTAGAGGAGGTTCATCGCCATGGGGTTGGTGTAGTTCAACAGGTGGGCGTCCGGGCAGAGTTCGGCCATGTCCTCGGCCAGTGACCGCAGCACCGGGAAGGTGCGCAGCGCGCGGAAGATGCCGCCGACGCCGAGGGTGTCGGCGATCGTCTGGCGCAGACCGTAGCGAGCGGGGATCGCGAAGTCGGTGCGGGTGGCCTCGTTCATGCCGACCTGGACGATGTTGACGACGAAGTCGGCGTCCGCGAGGGCCGCCCGCCGGTCGAGGTGCGCGGTGATCTCCGGCTCGGCCCCGCGTACTTGGGCGATGTGCCGGGCCGCGCCCTCCGCCGTCGCGAGCCGTTCCGGGTCGATGTCGTGCAACGCGATCCGGGCGTGGGCGAGTTCGGGGAAGGCGAACAGGTCGGCGAGCAGGCCCTGCGTGAACACCACACTGCCGGCGCCCACGAAGGCGATCCTGACGTCGGTCATCTGGCTCCTCTGTGAAGGGGTCAAGTACGGTGCGTGGCTCATCCCTTGAGCCCGCTCGACGTCAGCGACTGGATGAACGTCTTCTGCGCGAGCAGGAACGCCACCAGCACCGGCACCACCGTGATGACGTTGCCCGCCATCACCGCCGACCACTTGGTGTGGTGCTGTCCCTGGAAGGTCGTCAGGCCCAACTGGAGCGTGTACTGGGTGTCGTGGTTGATCGCGATCAGCGGCCACGACAGGTCGTTCCAGGTGGCCAGGAAGGTGAGGACGGCGACCGTGGCGAGCGCCGGCCGGGCCAGCGGCATGACGATCGAGAACAGCACCCGCAGCCGCGAACACCCGTCGATCCAGGCGGCCTCCTCCATCTCCCTCGGCAGCGCGAGGAAGAACTGCCGGAACAGGAACACCGCGAACGGCGTCACCAGCGACGGCAGGATCAGCGCGCCCAGGGTGTCGATCAGCCCGAACCACTTCATCACCAGGAACGTCGGGATCATCGTCAGCTGGAACGGCACGACCATCGTCGCCAGCATCAGCCCCAGCAGCAGCCGCGACCCGGCGAACCGCATCCGCGCGAACGCGTACCCGCCGAGCGACCCGAGCAGCAGATTCGACACCACCGCCACCGACGCCACGATGAGCGAGTTGGCGAACCAGCGCGGGAACATCGCGTTGCCCAGCACGTAGCGGTAGCCGCCCAGGTCAATTCCCTTGGGCCACAAGGCGGGTGGGAAGCGGTTGATCTCCGCGTTCGTCATCACCGAGCTGAGCAGCAGCCACACGAACGGCAGCGCGAAGCACAACGCCAGCGGCGCCAGCACCAGATGCCACGCACTCACCCGCCGCGCACGCCGCGCCCTCATCGGCCCCCTCCTTCCGTACGGCCCTGCCGGCGCCGTACGACCCGTAGCGCGCCGCCCGCGACCAGCAGCGCCACGGCGAGGACGTACGCGGACGCGGCGCCGTAGCCCGCGGTGAACATCTGGAAGGCCTGCTGCCAGACGAAGTACACGATCACGGTCGTCGAGCCCAACGGGCCGCCCTTCGTCGTCACATAGATCAGGTCGAAGACCTGGAGCGAGGTGATGAACTGCCACAGGAGCAGGAAGACGGTGACCGGGGTGAGCGCGGGCAGCGTCACATGGCGCAGTACCTGCGTACGGTTCGCGCCGTCGATACGGGCCGCCTCGACGAGTTCGGGCGGCACGTCCTGGAGCGCGGCCAGATAGACGACGACGCAGAAACCCACCCCGCTCCACAGCGAGATCAGCACCAGCAGGTACAGCGCCTGGTCCGGGTCGGCGAGGAAACCCTGTGCGGAGATGCCGAGTTGGTGCAGCAGCGCGTTGGCTACGCCGAACTCCGGGTCGAGGATGAACGAGAACAGCACACCCTGCGCGGTCGCCGACACCACGAACGGGATGAACACCAGCGTGCGGTACAGGCCGATGAGCCGGATCCGCCGGTTGAGCGCCAACGCCAGCGCCAGGCCGCCGACCAGGCTGAGCGGCACGTACAGCGCCGCGTACAGCAGTGTGTTGCTCACCGCCGTACGGAAGTTGGGGTCCTGGGCGAGGGCGCGGTAGTTGTCGAGGCCGACCCAGCGGCCGGGCGTGACCAGGTCGTCGGCGCGGAACGACAGCAGCAGCGACCAGACGACGGGCACGACACTCAGCCCGAGGATGACCACGACGGACGGGCCGATGAACGCCCAAGCGGTGGACCGCTCTTGACGGGCGCGACGGCGGGCGGCGCGGCGCGCGGCCTGCGCGGCGGCAGTGGGCTGTGCGGGAAGGGTGAGGGCGCGGGGCAGTGTGGACATCGGGGTCTCCCGGAAGGGGGAAGTCACCTGGGGATCAGCAGGGCCGCGTCGGCCTTGTCGGCGCAGGAACGGAGCGCCTTCTCGGGGGAGTCCCGGCCGAGCAGCACGGAGACGATCGCCTCGCCCAAGGCCTGTGAGATCTGCGGGTACGCGGCGTGGACGGGCCGGACGCGGGCCGAGCGCAGACTGTCGGTGAAGACGTCGAGCCCGACCGTACGGGCGCTGTGCTCCCGCCACTCCGGCCGTGCGGCGGTGCCCGTGCTCAGTGGCAGCCCGCCCGCCGAGATGTCCCAACGGACGTCGTGGACAGGCGAGTTCATCCACTGCACGAACTCCACGGCCGCCCGGGACCGGGCCGAACCGTTGTCGAAGACCGTCCACGTGTCGGGCCCGGAGATGGTAATCGCGTGCCCGCTGTACGTCGGCAGCGGCACGACCCCGTAGTCGATTTTCGCGGTGATGATGTCGGGCAACTGCCAGGGACCGGTGGCGACCATGGCCATACGGCTGTTGAGGAACACCTGGTAGAGCTGTTCGCTGCCGGGCTTGGTGTCGAGGTACGCGCTTTTGTCGTGGCCGAGTTGGGCGAGCGTGCGGAGTGTCCGTACGCCCTGATCGGCGAAGCCGATGTGCTTGCCGTCCGGTGCGACGACCTCGCCGCCGAGATCCCACAGCATCGGCCACAGCCGCCACACCGTGTCCTCGTCGCCCACGGCCGGCCAGCCGGTGCCGAAGACTCCCCGGTCGTGGTCGGTCAACCGCCTTGCGGTGTCGGTGAATTGGTCCCAGCTCCAGCCGGGCTCCGGGTAGTCGAGCCCGGCCTGTCGGAACAGCTTCTTGTTGTAGACGACGGCCAGCGAATCGAGCACCGCGGGCGCCGCGCGCACCCGCCCGTTGACGGTGACCGCGTCCCGCACCGGCTTCCAGAACGTGTCCCACGGTGTCGGACCGGCCCGCATCGCCGACGTCAGGTCGACGACTCGCGGGCTGCGCGCCACGCTCGCCAGGTCCGAACCGAAGATGTAGGCGATGTCCGGGTACGAGCCGGCGGCGAGCGCGGCGGTCACCTTCTGGAGCATCGCATCGGCCAACACCCCACCGCCGCCCGGGTCCACGCGGATCGTGGGGTGGGTCCGGTTGAATTCGGCGACCAGTGCCTCCACCGCCTTGCGGCCCGTGTCGACCTGCCCGTGCCACAGCTCCACGGTCACCCGGCCGTCTGCACCGACCCCGTCCGAGGCGCCGCCCGCACACCCGCTCGCGGCACCGATCGCGGCCGCCCCGAGCAGCAGCCCACGGCGTGACATTCTCTGCGTCCCCTGTGCCCTGTGTGTCATGGCGACCCCTCACCGCACCTTGCGGACGTAGTCGGCGCTGCCGGGCGTCGACACGTCCATATCCCGGCGCACGATGCTGAGCCTCCCGGCGAAGCCCGAACGGGCCTTGCGCAGACCGGAGTCGGAGTACTCGATGACGATGACCCGGTCGTCGAAGGCCTTGGCGTACTCCCCGCACTCGTCGTACTCGGCACACTCCTCCGCGATCGCGAAGTCGAGGCCGGTCTGTCTCCTGAGCCCCGCCAGCTCAACCGTGTTCTTCTGGGCGATGGCCAGCCGCCGGGCGTGCGCGTGCCGGGAGAGCAGGGTGATGAAGGCGGTCGCGTCGTTCGCCGTCAGGAGGTGGCGCGAGCGGGTGTAACTGTCGTAGTTGTCCGGCTCGACGGCGTCGAAGCCCTTGGCCGCGCAGCCGTCGATCCACCGGTTCACCCGCGCCGCCACCCGCTCCCGCTTCGCCGCCGTACCGATGTCGAGCAGCGCCTCGCCCCAGTCCTCGTCGACGACCACCTTGCCGTCCGCGTCCCGCAGCAGCAGATCGGCGGGCCAGGAGGCGCGCTCGTCCGGCTGGGCCTGGAAGGCGTTGACGTAGCAGATGTTGTAGAGGCCGGGCGCGGGTGACGCCGTACGGTCGCGGCTGAGGATCCGGACGCCGGTGGGCGGGGGATAGGCGCCGCCGATCTGGTAGTCGAAGTCGGCGTGACGCGGCGGGAGTCGCACCGCGCCGGGCGCCGAACGCGAGGGACTCGCCGACGGCGTGGAGCTTTTCGAAGGCGCGGAGCTCTTCGACGGCGCCGCGCGGGACGGGCTCGCCGATGCGGCCGAACGCGACGGCCTCTCCGATGCCGAGCGCGACGGTTGCTCCGGCCGGGCACCGGTCGAGGCTCCGCACGAGGTCAGTACCGCTGCTGTCGCGACGGCGCCGCTCAGGACCGCGGCCGTCCCGAGACCTCCGACGCGGGAGACACCCTTGACGGGCATGTCCGCTCCATCAATCGCGGGTACGACCCCGCCTCGGACCGGATGGAGCCGCGGTCCTGGCGACTGTGGCCGGGCTTGGAACCTGTCCGCTACCGGCTGGGCGCACCTCTGCGTACCGCGCCGCACGCGCGGGCACGTCCAGGATCAAAGCGCCCGGCCACGCCACCCGTCAAGGGTGCGTGCACATGCGCGACTTCGAGTACTCACGAAGTCGTACGCTCCAAACCGGTACCGAACTCGAAGGCAGGAGCAGCAACGATGCAGTACGTGAAGCTCGGTTCGACCGGCCTGGACGTCTCGCGGATCTCTCTGGGCTGCATGACCTACGGCCTCCCGGACCGCGGCACCCACGAGTGGACCCTCGACGAGGAGGCCTCGCGCCCGCTGATCCGGCAGGCGCTGGAGGCCGGGATCAACTTCCTCGACACGGCGAACGTCTACTCCGACGGCACCAGCGAGGAGATCACCGGCAGGGCGCTGCGCGACTTCGCCCGCCGCGACGAGGTCGTGCTCGCCACGAAGGTGCACGGGCGGACGCGCCCCGGACCCAACGGCGCCGGACTCTCCCGCAAGGCGATCATGTCCGAGATCGATCACAGCCTCGAACGTCTCGGCACCGACTACGTCGACCTCTACCAGATCCACCGCGCCGACCCGCACACCCCCGTCGAGGAGACGATGGAGGCGCTGCACGACCTGGTGAAGGCGGGCAAGGTCCGCTACATCGGGGCGAGTTCGATGTACGCCTGGCAGTTCGCCAAGCACCAGCACATCGCCGAGCGGCACGGCTGGACCAAGTTCGTGTCCATGCAGAACCACTACAACCTCCTCTACCGCGAGGAGGAGCGCGAGATGCTGCCGCTCTGCGCGGACCAGGGCGTGGGTGTGCTGCCCTGGAGCCCGCTGGCGCGCGGCCGCCTCACCCGTGACTGGGGCACCACCACCGAGCGCAGCAGCACCGACAATTTCGGCAACCGCCTCTACCAGGAAGGCGACCGCGCCATCGTCGAGGCGGTCACCCGCATCGCCGGCGACCGGGGCGTCCCGCGCGCCCAGGTCGCCCTGGCCTGGCTGCTGCACCAGAGCACGGTGGCGGCGCCGATCGTCGGCGCCGCCAAGCCGCAGCACATCGAGGACGCCGTGGCCGCCGTCGAACTGGAGCTGAGCGACAAGGAGTTGGAGGAGCTGGAGCAGCCCTACGCTCCGCACGCGATCAGCGGCCACTCCTGACGTGCCGTCAACACGAACTCCCTCTGGCGGATGTCAGGCAACTCCGGTGCGGGCCGCGCGGTGCCAACTTCGTGCCGCACGGTTCCGCCCCGGACGCGTTGTGAACTCCGCACAGAGCCGGTCGATTTCGTCGTACCCGAACAATCCGCGCGCGACCGTGAACCCGTTCTCCTCGGTGTTATGTCAGACCACAGTGTCAGGAGGCCGGGCTCGCGCCTATTGGTTGGTCGTGAACTCCCTCATCGGTGACGGCGTGGAAGTCGTCAACTCCTGTGACACCAGTGGCTCGTCCGGCATTGGGCCGGGCGGCTGGAACATGACCTGGGAAAACCGGAAGGAGGGGCGTCCCCGCGCCCGACGCGCGGAGTGCGCCGGGCGGCCTCCGGCCAATGGTTTCGGGATTTCCCGTGTGGATACGGTGGCAATCCCATAACGGGCCCGATTGACGAATCGTCAAAATGCGGGGGCCCGACCGCAATGCACAAAACGGAGAGAGACCTTGTTCCGCCTCGCTGACCTGTGCAAAGGTGTGCCTGTCGGCGCGCGGGCACATAGATGATTCCCCTCCGCGTGCTCGAGGCCCCTCCCGTACGTCACCCCCCTTGCTTCAAAAGAGCTGCCCCAGGCGGACGTTCGGGATGCCGTCAATCGAACGGGCGGACCCTGTCGGCCTGTCGGCAGGGTCGCATACCCGCCGGTATGGACCGAATTCCGCGTTTCACCTGGAGGAATGCAGCCGTGACGGACCCAGGTCCCTCGAATTCCCCGACTTCCGCTCACCACTTCGAAGTGACCGACGAGCAGCTCAGCGCCGAGCTGAAGAAGTGGACGGGGACGACGCCCGCGCTGCAACCCGTCGGCGAACTGCTGGACCGGCACTGGGAAGCGGCCTTCGCCTATGCGGGGCTGTGCACCGACGGACCGCACCACGCCGGAATGCTCACCACGGCCGCTTTCACCCGGCTCTTCGGAGAATCCCTGCGGCAGTCCGGACCGACCGCCGCCTGGCGCCCCCAGGTGCTCGTCACCGTGCGCCGTATCGCCGCGGAATGGGTCGCCGACCACCGGCAGGAAATGCTCCACCCCGATCTGCGCTGGGCGAACGGCGACATCGACCGCGTCGCGGCCCGACTGCTTCCGGTGCCCGAACGGCGGCTGATCTCCCGGGCGTTCCAGCGCCTTCCCCAGTCGGCCCGCACGCTGCTGTGGCACATCGAGGTCGAGTCCGAACCCTTCTCGATACCCGCCGGACTGCTGGGCATCGACGACGAGGGCGCCGACATCGAACTCGGGCGCGCCCGCGGCCGGTTGCGCGAGGAGTGCCTCCAGGTCCACCGCGAACTCGCCCAGGACGACGAGTGCCAGCGCTACATCCGGCTGCTGGACGTCACCTTCCGGCGCGGCGGCGCGGAGGTCGACCCGGACCTCGCTATGCACCTCAGCGTCTGCAAGCACTGCCGGTACACCGCCGACCAGTTGAACCAGTTCAACGCCGGGCTCGGCATCGCGCTCGCCGAAGCGGTCCTCGGCTGGGGCGCCCGGGCCTACCTGGAGGTCAGGGCCGGCAGCCGCGTCCTGCCCGCCGAGGTGTCGTCCGCCTCGACCGAAGTCGCGGTGCACCCCGGCCCGCGGCGCGGCGAACTCAGATCGGCTCACAAGGCGGCCCGGCGCGTCCGCCGCCGCAACCTCGCCGTGGCCGTGCTGACCGTGAGCGGACTGGTCGTCCTCCCGCTCGTCCTGTGGTCCAGCGGCGGCTCCGGCGGCGACAAGACCACGACCGAGAGCCAGGCCGCAGGCGCAGCCGGCACCGGCAAGGAATCCGCCGACCCCTCCTGGGTCGGCAAGAACGACACCACCCAGGGCACGCTCAGCGGCCGGCTGCACAACGTCGAGTCCGGCCTGTGCATCGGCGTCGCCGGCAACAAGCCCGCCCAGGGCACCGAGGCCGAACTGCAGAGCTGCTCCTCGGCGGCCGGCCAGCAGTGGTCGTACGAGACGGACGGACAGCTGCGCAGCACCGCCGACCCCGGCCTGTGCCTCGACTCGCACCTCGCCTTCGAGGTCCAGCTCGCCCCCTGCACGGGCACGTCCTCGGCGACCGCGAAGAACATCCGCTACGACTTCACGCTCCAGGGCATCCTCGTACCGCGCTGGAACCAGGACCTGGCCCTGACCCCCGCCTCCACGGACGGCGGCGGCGCGCTCGTCCTGAAGAACCGGGCGGACGGCTCGGCCCAGCGCTGGGTCTTCGACACCTCGAAGGCCGACCCCCAGATGCAGGTCGTCAACTGGGACACCGACAGCACCGACTCGCCGACCCCCACGACCAAGTCGGCCGCCCCGGAGCCCTCGAAGACACCGACGGCCACGCCCACCCCGACACCGAGCGCGTCGACCCCACAGTCCACGCCGACGACGGCCTCCCCGACCGTCGACTACTGCGACTACTACCCGTCCTACTGCTCAGGCGGCGGCCAGGGCGGCGGCTGGTCCGGAGGCGGCGGAAACAGCGGCGGCGGGCACCACCGCTGACTCTCAGTGGTGCGGCGGCGGTGGCGGCGGCAGGGTCGAGATGCCCGGCGCCGCCTCCGGCCACACCAGCAGCACCGGACAGGGCGCGTGATCGACGGCGAACCGTACGGCGGGCCCGAGACTGCGCGGGCCGAGCCGGGCCCGGTCGCCGTCGCGGGCCAGCACCAGCAGATCGGCGTCCCCGGCGGCGGCCACCACCTCGCGCTCGACCCGCCCGGCGCGCTCCATCCGGGTGCACGGCCGCCCCAGCCGCTCGGCCGCCGCGTCCAGCAGCTCCGCCGCCGAGGTACTGCCGAGATCCTCCAGCCGGGTCCCGGGATCGCGCTGCGGACCACGCCGGCCGAGCAGCCCGGCGAACGCCCCGTGCGCGACACCGGGCACGTCCGGCCCGCTCACATGCAGCAGCACCACCTCGGACGCCTCCGGCGCATGCGTCCGTACGGCGTCCACACAGGCGGGCCAGGTGCCCTCGACCAGCCAGGCGATCACACGCATTCGGCCTCCCACGGTGTCAGAGAACCTGGAGCGACACCCACAGTGCCACCACCGCAGGGACGAGCGCCGACGGCACGGCGAACAGCCCCAGCTTCGTGAACTCCTTGAGATCCACGCCGTGTTCGTGCTGATGCACGATCCGCCGCCACAGCAGCGTCGCGAGCGATCCGGCGTAGGTCAGGTTCGGCCCGATGTTCACCCCGAGCAGCACGGCGAGCACGGCCCCGGGCCCGGCCTCGGCGGTCAGCGGCAGCAGGACCAGCACCGCCGGCAGGTTGTTGATGAGATTCGCCAGTACGGCGGCCAGGGCGGCGATCCCGAGCAGGGCCGCGATCCCGGTCCCGCCGGGCAGGATGTGCCCGAGCGCGGCCGAGAGCCCGTTGTCGACCACGGCCCGCACCACGATCCCGAGCGCCAGCACGAACGCCAGGAAGGACGGCGCGGCGGCCCGCACGACCGTGAGCGGGGTCGCCTGCCGCCGTAGCAGCGCCCGGCCGGCGAGGACGAGCGCGCCCGCCAGCGCGGCCCACGCCGGATTGACGCCGACCGCCGAGGTCAGCACGAACCCGGCCAGCGTGCAGGCGACGGTCGCCAGCGCGAACACCGGCAGCTCGGGCTTGTCGCCGGACACCGGCGAGGGCGCCGCCGCCGTGAGGTCGCGGGCGAAGAAGCGCCGGAACACCAGGTACTCGGCGCCGATCGCGACCAGCCAGGGCAGCGCCATCAGCCCGGCGAAGCGGGTGAAGCTCAGGCCGCTCGCCGCGAAGGCGAGGAGGTTCGTCAGGTTGGAGACCGGCAGCAGCAGCGAGGCGGTGTTCGACAGATGCGTGCACGCGTAGACGTGCGGCTTGGGACGCACCCCCATCCGGGACGCCGTCGCGAACACGACCGGCGTCAGCAGCACGATGGTGGCGTCCAGACTGAGCACGGCCGTGATGAGCGAGGCCAGTGCGAACACCGCCGTCAGCAGCCGGCTCGGACTGCCCTTCGCCCACTCGGCCATCCAGGCCCCGCAGGCCCTGAACAGGCCCTCCACATCGCAGAAGTGGGCGAGCACGAGGACCGCCGCGAGGAACCCGACCACCGGCCCGAGCTGCTCGGCCTCCGCCCGCGCGTGGTCGAGCGAGATCGCCCCGGTGGCCATGGCGATCCCGGCGGCGGGGACCGCCATCACCGCCTCCGGCCACCCGAAGGGACGGACGACGGCCCACACCAGGACGGCCACGAGCAGGGCGACGGACAGGGTTTCGGCGAGCGGGGTGTTCAGGGGACGGTCCTCCGGGACGCGATCAGCGGTGCACGCCCATGAAACCAGGCCGCCGAGCGCAGCCCGTGCTCAGGCGCCCGTGCCCGCGCTGAACACCGTCAGTCGCACCGAGGACGCGTTGCCCGACACCGGCACCGTGCCGTTCGTCCACGTCACCTTCAGGGGGTCCTTCTCGTCGGGCGGGGTCACCACCAGCGTGGCGGGGGTCGCCGTCTTCGCGCCGCTGACCTCCGGGTTGGAGAAGGTCAGGCCGGCCCAGGCGCTCTGGCCCGGCTTCAGCGTGACCGTGACGGCGGTGGTGCCCGTCTCGCGCTGGGGGTCCGGGCCCAGCTGCGTGCCCGACGCGTTCACGAACGCTGCGCCGGGATAGCCGCGGACCGTGCAGGTACGGCCCGACGCGTTGGTGAGGACGATCGGGAAGTTCTCCTGCCCGGCGCCCGGGTCGTTGCCGCCCACCTTGGCTCGCAGCTCGGAGGTGTGGCACCGGGTGCTGCTCGCGGCGCTCGTACCGCCGGAGCTCGTGGACGTGGAGGTCGACGTGGAGGAACCCGACGAGGTCGAGTCCGAGCCGGTGGCGGTGCCGCTCGACGTGGAGGCCGGCGTGCCGGACCCGTCGGCCGAGGGGTCTCCGCCGGCGGGCGCGGCCGTACCCGACTGGGTCTGCGGGCTGCTCGCCGTACCGCTGCCGTTGCCACAGGCCGTCGTCAGGCCCAGTACGGCGACGGCGCTCACGAGCAGGGCCGCCCGGCGCAGGGACTGAGACGTGTTCGCCATCTTCAACACTCCTGGAGGTTCACCGCACACACTTCGATGTGCTGACCGCGCCTCGCGCGCTGTCATAAGGGTCCGATGCGGGTGCGCGTCGAAAGGTTCGCGGGATCACCGGAATTTTTTCCGACAGTGATCAGGTGACCCGCAGCGAGCGGAGTATGCGTGCGGTCGCGTCACCGCTGTGCTGCCGGATCTGGACGTAGACCTGGGGCTGCGCCGCGCCGCCGACCATGCGGAGCGCGGTCTCCGAGAGGGTGCCCGCGCTGCCCGAGCAGGCGCTCCAGGTGCGGATCGTGCCGCGCCACGTCGCGCTCGAGTAGGCGCGACTGCCGTCGTAGCGACAGCCTGAGTGGGCGATGCCGTCCACCTCGGTCGTCACGCTGCCGTGCTCGCTCAGGCCGATGAACACGCCGTTCACATTCGCCGACAGGTCCTGCCACTGCGCCAGGTCGTCGGCGATGGCCAGCCCCGGCTCGTGCCCGGACCGCAGACCGAGTGCCTGCGGATTCCAGCCCGAGTCGCGCAGCTGACGGCCCCACGCGTCGGGCACCTCGGCCACCACCCGGCCCGTGCTGTCCTTGACCCGCAGCTCGGAGGAACTCTTGGACGACGGCAGGTTGAACACGGCGACACCCGCCCCGGCGGCCACGACGACGAACAGGCCCGCCATCAGCGCGACCCCCCGGTGCCGACCGCGCGGCTTGTGCACCGGGATCTCGGCGGCCAGCCGCTCCAGCTCCTCCGCGAACGCCCGCGCCGTCGGCCAGCGCCGCTCCCGGTCCGGTTCCAGCGCGCGCAACAGGGCCCGCTGGACATCGGGGGACACGTCCGGCCGCAGCCGGTCCGGCCGTACGACCTGGCCGGGCGCCCCCGGAACCGTGCCGGTGACCAGCTCGTAGCCGACCGCGCCCAGGCTGTACACGTCGGCGCGCTCGTCGATGCCCGTGCCGGGCTGCGCCTGCTCAGGCGGCTGGTAACCCGCCGAACCCGCGGCCAGGGTGAGGCCCGACCCGTGCGCCAGGCTCTTGGCCAGTCCCAGGTCGGCGAGCAGAACGCGGCCGGTGCCGTCCGGGGTGGTGCGCAGCAGCACGTTGCTCGGCTTGATGTCCCGGTGCACGATCCCCGCCTTGTGCAGCGCGGCGGCGCCCCGGGCGGCCAGCGCGGTCAGCCGCAGCGCCTCGGAGATCGGCAGCGGACCCGCGGTGAGCAGATCGGCGAGGGTGCCGGCGTCGGCGTACTCCATGACGAAGTACGGCCGCCCGTCGGGCAGCTCACCGATGTCGTAGACCTGCACCACCCGGTTGGAGTCGGCCCTGCGCAGCAGCCGGGCCTCGGAGAGGAAGCGTTCGACGATGTCGAGGCGGTGCGCCCAGTTGTCGGCGAGGACCTTCACGGCCACCGGGGCTTCGAGCACGTCGTCGTGCGCGAGCCAGACCGTGCCGAACGCGCCGGTGCCCAGGCGGCGTTCGAGTCGGTAGCGGCCGATCTGTTCGACGAAGTGCATGGGACTATCATGCCTGCTCGTAGATCGAGGCGGAGGAGTGGATCCAGTGCGGGACACGGTACGGACCGAGGAGCTGGCGCGGCGGGCCGCGGCCGGTGACACGGGTGCCCTGGACGAGCTGCTGCGGTCGATCGGACCCGAGGTCCTCAGGCGGTGCGGGCGCTTCCTGCCGTGCCGGGAGGACGCCGAGGAAGCGGCGCAGGACGTACTGATGCAAGTCGCCCGGAAGATCGGCACGTTCGAGGGCCGCAGCCTCTTCAGCACCTGGCTCTACACGGTGATCGCCAACGGCTCCCGGCAGAAGTACCGCGAGCTGAAGCGGCGGGCCGCCGAACAGCCGGCTGCGATCGACGTGACACAGCACGTCGACCCGCGCACCACGAGCGTGATCGCCGGATCGAAGATCGACCTCCTGGAGGCGTTGGAGCGCCTTGAGCGGGAGCAGCCGCACCTCGTCGCGCCGCTGGTCTACCGCGACATCTGCAACCTGGAGTACGCCGACATCGCCGAGCGGATCGGCATCCCGCTCGGCACCCTCAAGTCCCGGCTGCACGAGGCACGCCGCCAGGTCAGGCCCTGGCTGACCGACCTCTCCTGAGCCGACCGACCTCTCCTGCTCCGGCTCAGACCTCGTCGACGAGGGAAAGCTCCGCCCAGATCGTCTTGCCGTCGGCCGTGTGCCGGCTGCCCCAGCGCTGGGTGAGCTGCGCGACCAGCAGCAGCCCGCGCCCGCCCTCGTCCCAGGTCTTGGCGCGGCGCAGGTGCGGGGCCGTGTGGTTGGTGTCGGAGACCTCGCAGATCAGCGTGGCCGCGTCATGGATCAGCCGGAGCCGGATGGGGTGCGCGCCATAGCGGATGGCGTTGGTGACCAGCTCGCTCACCACCAGCTCGGCCGTGAATCCGGCCTCGCTCAGGTTCCAGGTGTCGAGCTGCTCGACGACCTGCTTGCGGATCGGGGCGACGAGTGAGGGGTCGGCCGGGATGTCCCAGGTCGTGACCTGCTCGGCGGGCAGCCCCTGGGTGCGGGCGAGCAGCAGCGCCACGTCGTCGGCGACACCGCCCGGCGGGAGCACGGCGTGCAGGATCCGGTCGCAGGTCTCGTCCAGGGAGTCCGAGGGGGCGTACAGGGCGTCGAACAGCAGCCGTTGACTGTCGTCGAGGTCCCGCTCCCGGTTCTCGATCAGCCCGTCGGTGTACAGCGCGAGCACGGTGCCCTCGGGCAGTTCGAACTCGGCCGACTCGAAGGGCAGCCCGCCCAGGCCCAGCGGCGGCCCCGCGGGCAGGTCGACGTGCTCGGGCGGGCCGCCCGGCCGGATCATGATCGGCGGCGGATGACCGGCGCGGGCCAGCGTGCAGCGGCGGGACACCGGGTCGTACACCGCGTACAGACAGGTCGCCCCGACCTCGCCCGGGCTGCCCTCGCCGCCCGCCTCCGCGGACAGCCGTACGACGAGGTCGTCGAGGTGGGTCAGCAGCTCGTCGGGGGCCAGGTCGATGTCGGCGAGGGTGCGGACGGCCGTGCGCAGCCTGCCCATCGTGGCGGAGGCCTGGATGCCGTGGCCGACGACGTCCCCGACGACCATGGCGACCCGCATCCCGGACAGCGGGATCACGTCGAACCAGTCGCCGCCGACCCCGGCACGCGCCGCCGGCAGATAGCGCGAGGCCGCTTCCAGGGCGGCCGTGCGCGGGAGTTTGCGGGGGAGCAGGCTGCGCTGGAGGGCGAGCGCGGTCTCGCGTTCGCGGGAGAAGCGGCGGGCGTTGTCGATACACACGGCGGCGCGGGCCGTGACCTCCTCGGCCAGCAGGACGTCGTCGGCGGCGAACGGGTCGAGGCGCCGGTACCGGGTGAGGACCGCCACGCCGAGGGTGACGCCGCGGGCCTGGATCGGTACGGCCATCGAGGAGTGGATGCCGTACTCCTGGACGCGCCTGGTGCGGGTCCGGTCCCAGGAGAGCCAGAGTTCGAGGGCCCGGCCCGAGGCGACGAGTGTGCGGCCCGCGACCAGCGCGTCGGCCTGCGGGGACTGCTCCGGGTACAGGTTGAGCTGGCCCGGTTTGGCGACGGCCTCGGGGCTGCCCTGCTGCACCGACTGGTGGGCGGCCCGGCGCAGTCTGAGCGGCGCGGTGATCGCCGTCGGGGGCTCGCCGCCGTGCTCCTGCGGGTCCAGCAGATCGATGCTGACGAAGTCGGCCAGCGCCGGTACGCAGACGTCCGCGAGCTCCTGGGCCGTACGGGTGACGTCGAGGGTGGTGCCGATGCGGACGCTCGCCTCGTTGACGAGTTGCAGCCGCTCCCGTGCCAGGTAGTTCTCGGTGAAGTCGTGCGCGGCCAGACACACGCCCCGCACCCGTCCCTCGGCGTCGGTGATCGGCGCGATCCGGGCCAGCCAGGCGTGCGCGGCGTCCTCGCCGCCGGTGCGCATGTAGATCTGGAAGTCCTGGGCGGTGCCGGAGGTGAGCACGAGCAGCATGTACTGCTCCAGCTCCGAGCTCTGCGTCTTGCCGCCGATCTCGGTGATCCGCAGCCCCTGGATGCGCTCCTCGGGGAGCCCGATCACGTCGGCCATCGCGTCGTTGACCCGGCTCAGCCGCAGCCGCTCGTCGTAGACCGCGATGGCACACGGCGACTGGGTCAGCGCCGCGGTCGCGAGGGGGTCCTCGGAGGCGCGGGGACCGCCGCCCTCCAGCGGTGTCACGACGAGCCAGTCGCCCGGGCCGCCGTCCCGGGGCCGCCGGTGGTGGGCCAGCAGCCACACGGGTACGGCGTGGCCGTCGCGATGGCGCAACGCGACCGTGCCGTCCCAGCGGGCACCCGTGGTCCCGGGCAGCGCCTCGGCGCCGTCGGCCAGCAGCCGCACGGCCGGGCGGCCCACGACCTCGTCCGCGGTGTGGCCGAGGAGCCGCCTGGCCCCGTCGTTCCACTCCACCAGAGTGCCCGCGTCGTCGATGACAACCCGCGCCGTCGCGGCATCGTCGAACGGGTAGACCGGTCTCATCGTCGCCACTCCATTGCGCACACTCACAGTGAACAGGCGCGTCACTTGTGTTCCAGCCTAGTGCGTCACGGTCTCGCGCGGACGAGAACCCCCAGGGCCGGGGGTCGGGACGGTCAAGGGGGAAAACCGGTCGAAGTGGCACACAGGACAGCTGTCTGCCTCCGCACCCTTGACGGCCCGGAGTGGCACCCCGTCAGAATCTGTTCGGTCACGATCAGTTGTGAGTACTTCTGGGCCCTGATGAGGGAGAGCCGCCATGACGGTCACTCGCAGATCGGTTTTGATCGCTTCCACGGCCGCGCCGACGGCCGCATCACTCCTGTCCACCCAGGCCGCGCGCGCCGCCGGATCCACGGCGGGCGCGGCCGGCCGCCACACGGTCCCCCTCCGGGACGGCTGGCGCTTCGCGCTGGTCAACCCGGGCGGGATCACCGACCCGACCGGCGCCTACGCCGAGGCCGCCGCACCGGACTACGACGACTCGGCCTGGCGCCAGGTCGCGGTCCCCCACGACTGGAGCATCGAAGAGACCCCCACCACCGCGAACGGCACGACCAGCGGCACCGGCTTCTTCCCCGGCGGCCTCGGCTGGTACCGGATCGCCTTCACCCTGCCGCCGGCCTTCGCGGGCAAGCGGATCTCGGTGGAGTTCGACGGCGTCTACATGGACTCGTACACCTACTGCAACGGCACCGAGGCCGGCCGCCACCCCTACGGCTACACCGGCTTCGCCTTCGACCTCACCGACCTGGTGCACACCGACGGCACCACGGAGAACGTCGTCGCGGTGAAGGTCCAGAACCAGCTCCCCAGCAGCCGCTGGTACTCGGGCAGCGGCAT
The DNA here is from genome assembly GCF_042721125.1 of Streptomyces sp. NPDC058469. Classification (NCBI taxonomy): domain Bacteria; kingdom Bacillati; phylum Actinomycetota; class Actinomycetes; order Kitasatosporales; family Streptomycetaceae; genus Streptomyces; species Streptomyces sp. NPDC058469. The sequence continues at coordinate 158,386 of NZ_JBHXME010000001.1, read as the reverse complement.
CTACCGCGAGGCCCGCATCGTCATCACCGAGCCGGTGCACGTCGAACGCTGGGGTACGTACGTCACGACCCCGGACATCACCGCCGAGCGGGCCGTCGTACGGGTGCGGACGGCCGTGGTGAACGAGTCGGGTGCCCCGAGCGAGGTCGAGGTCAGATCGCGGGTCGTCGACCCCGACGGCCGTACGGTGGCCCGCGCCTCCTCGACGCCCACCGTCGCCGACCGCAGTACAGAGAGCCATGAACTCACCGTCCCCAAGCCCAAGTTGTGGGACATCGAGACCCCGGACCACCGCTACACCCTGGAGACCGAACTGCGGGTGGGCGGTAAAACGGTCGACACCTACCGCACCCCCTTCGGCATCCGCACCTACCGCTTCGATCCGGACGAGGGCTTCTCCCTCAATGGCACCGACACCAAGATCAAGGGCGTCGATCTCCACCACGACCAGGGCGCCCTCGGCTCCGCGATCAGCCTCGACGCCGTACGCAGGCAGTTGAGCATCATGAAGTCGATGGGCGTCAACGCCTTCCGCACCTCGCACAACCCGCCCTCGCCGCAGATCGTCCAGGCCTGCGAGGAGTTGGGCATCGTGATGATGGTCGAGGCCTTCGACTGCTGGCACACCGGCAAGACGACCTACGACTACCACCGGTTCTTCGACGACTGGTGCGAGCGGGACGCCACCGAGATGGTCCTCGCCGCCCGCAACTCGCCCGCCGTGGTGTTGTGGTCCATCGGCAACGAGATCCCCGACTCCACCTCCACCGCCGGACTGGCGATGGCCGACCGCATCATCGGCGCGATTAAGGCGGCCGACGACAGCCGGCCCGTCGTCGTCGGCTCCGACAAGTACCGCGGCGTACCGGCCAAGGGCTCCGCGGCCGACCTGATGCTCGCCAAGCTGGACGGACTCGGCCTCAACTACAACACCGCCAAGTCGGTGGACGCCCTGCACGCGGCCTATCCGGACCTGTTCCTCTTCGAGTCCGAGTCCTCCTCCGAGACCTCGACCCGCTCCACCTACCAGGAGCCGGAACACCTCAACACCGGCGAGAACTACACCCCGGGCAGACGCGCGACCTCGTCCTACGACAACAACCTCTCCTCCTGGACGATGAGCGGCGAGTACGGACACAAGAAGGACCGGGACCGGAAGTGGTTCGCGGGCCAGTTCCTCTGGTCGGGCATCGACTACATCGGTGAGCCCACGCCGTACAACGTGTTCCCGGTCAAGGCGTCCTTCTTCGGCGCGGTCGACACGGCCGGCTTCCCGAAGGACATGTACCACCTCTTCCGCAGCCAGTGGATCAGCGAGCCCATGGTCCATCTGGTGCCGATGAGTTGGAACCACGAGATGGGGGACACGGTGGAGGTGTGGGCGTACGCCAACGTCGACACCGTCGAGCTGTTCCTCAACGGAAAGTCCCTCGGGACACGGACGTTCGACACCAAGAAGACCACCGACGGCCGCGCCTACCTGGAGACCACCGAGCCCACCGGCGACGACAAGACATTCACCACCGGCCCCTACCCGGGCAGTTACACCAGCCCGAACGGCAGCGCGGGCAAGCTTCACCTGCTCTGGAAAGTCCCGTACGCGCCGGGCGAGTTGAAGGCGGTGGCGAGCAGCGGCGGGGAAGCGGTCGCTTCGGACGTGTTGCGTACGGCGGGAGCCGCACACGCCGTCCGCCTCACGGCCGACCGCACGTCCCTTGCCGCAGACGGCCGTTCGCTGGTCTTCGTGACCGCGGAGGTCGTCGACGTCCACGGTGTCGTGCTGCCCGACGCCGAGGACCTGATCGCGTTCGAGGTGAAGAGCGGGTCCCTGGCCGGACTGGACAACGGGCGGGAGGAGAGCGCCGAGCGCTACCAGGCAAGCACCCGAACCGCCTTCCACGGCAAGGCACTCGCGATCGTCCGGTCCGGTACGAAGGCGGGCTCGCTGAAGGTGACGGCGCGCGCGGAAGGGCTGCGGACCGGCACGGTGACCGTACGGACGACGCCCGGCCGGGACGTGGCCACGACGCCGGCGCCGCGATTCGAGGGCGACTACCCCACCCCGCTCAACTACCCCTATGCCGACGCGAGTTACTCCGGCCGACCCGACACGCTCCCCGCCGCCGTGCTCGACGGCGACACGGCCACCGGCTGGTCCAACGCCTTCGCGAAGTCGGCGACGGCTCTGCTGCCCGCGTTCAGTGGGGCACGCGAGAAGGACTGGGTGTCGGTGGACTGGGGGAGGGAACGGTCCTTCGACCGGGTGGAGGTGTCGTTCACGGTGGACGCGACGCACAGTCTGCCTTCGGCGGTGGCGGTCGCGGTGTGGGACGGGCACAGGTGGTCGCCGGTCGAGGGGGCCGCCGTCGACTGGGCCACGGCCTCGGACGCCCCCACCGTCATCACCTTCGGCGCCGCGCGCGGATCGCGGGTGCGGCTGACGCTGACGAGCAGCCATCCGGGGGCGGCCCAAGGGGCGGTGCGGATCAGCAAGTTGGAGGCTCCGGCCGGGTAGTGAACCCGCCAACGGTCCGGACGGGCATCCGGCCTGTCCGGACCGTTGACGGGATGCCATGAAATGGAGCCGCTGATCACGGCTCACGCTCCACGAGTTCCCTCGGTCGTTTGTGCGCGGTGAGTGTGTGGAGTTCGGCCTGGTCGAGTGGTCGGTGCAGCTCCACGTACTCGCCGTGCGGCAGCCGCTTGATCACACCTGTCTCGCGGCCGTGCAACACCAGTTCGCTGTCCCGGAGTTGGAGGCCCAGGCAGATGCGGCGGGTGACGACGAAGGCGAGTGCCGGTACGACGAACACCGCCACCCGCACCGCCCACGTCACCGCGTTGATCGACAGGTGGAGGCGGGTCGCCACGATGTCGTTGCCGCCGCCGGCGAGGAGGACCAGGTAGAGGCTGATCCAGGCCACGCCGATGCCCGTGCGGGTGGGACGGTTGCGGGGGCGGTCCAGGAGGTGGTGCTCGCGTTTGTCGCCGGTCCGCCAGGACTCCAGGAACGGGTACACGCCGATGAACACCAGGAGCAGCGGGAAGACCACGATCGGGATCAGTACGCCCAGGACCAACGTGTGGCCCCACAGCGTGACTTCCCAGCCCGGCATGACGCGGACCAGGCCCTCCGCGAAGCCCAGGTACCAGTCCGGCTGGGCGCCCGTCGAGACCTGGTCGGCGCGGTAGGGGCCGTAGGACCAGACCGGGTTGATCGATGCCACCGCCGCGAGGAGGGTGAGGGCGCCGAAGACCAGGAAGAAGAAGCCGCCCGCCTTCGCGAGGTAGACCGGCATGAACGGGGCGCCCACCACGTTGCGTTCGGTGCGGCCGGGGCCCGCGAACTGGGTGTGCTTGTGGTAGACGACCAGGAGGACGTGGACGACCACCAGTGCCGCCATGATGCCGGGGATCAGCAGGACGTGGAGTGAGTAGAAGCGGGACACGATGTCGTGGCCGGGGTACTCGCCGCCGAACAGGAACATCGAGAGGTACGTCCCGACGATCGGCACCGACAGCAGGGCCCCGTCGACGAAGCGCATGCCCGTGCCCGACAGCAGGTCGTCCGGGAGCGAGTAGCCGAAGAGGCCCTCGAACAGGCCGAGGAACAACAGGGTCCAGCCGAACAGCCAGTTGAGCTCGCGCGGCTTGCGGAACGAGCCCGTGAAGAAGTGCCGCATCATGTGCGTCAGCATCGCGGCGATGAACACCAGCGCCGCCCAATGGTGCAACTGCCGGACCAGCAGCCCGCCGCGCACATCGAAGCTGAGGTGCAGCGTCGAGGCGTAGGCGTCGGACATCCGGATGCCGTTCAGGGGGACGTAACTGCCGTGGTACGTCACCTCGTTCATCGACGGGTGGAAGAAGAGGGTGAGATAGACGCCGGTGAGGATCAGCACCACGAAGCTGTAGAGGCAGATCTCGCCGAGCAGGAACGACCAGTGGTCCGGGAACACCTTCCGCAGATACTGCTTGCCGAGGGTGTGGATGCCGAGGCGGCCGTCGAACCAGTCGGCGACGCGTTCGCCCCGCGAGGACTCGGAGGAGGATTCAGCGGGGGACTCGGAGGAGGACTCAGACGAGGGCTCCGAGAGGGTGGTCACTGTTCCTCCTCGTCCTTGTGCACGTGCGTGAGTTTCTCGGGGTTGGTCACGATGTAGACGCCGGACACCTGGTCGCCCTCGGGCGTGAGGTCCATGACCATCACCGCGTACGGCGAGTCGCCCTCGAACAGCACGGCCGCGTCGTCGCCGTTGACGCGGCGGTAGCGCAGCTCCAGGTCCTGGGGACCGCGGCGCCGGGCCGCGAACGAGTTGATGAGGCGGACCGCCTTGTCCCGCCCGTGCACCGGGCGCAGTCCCGCCGGCTTCCGGTTGCCCCCGCTGTCGGTCCACACCGTGACGTCCGGCGCGAGGATCTCCATCAGCGAGGCGATGTCCCCGCCGATCGCGGCCCGCACGAACCGCTCGGTCGCCTCCCGCCGCACCCGGGGATGCGCCTCGTACAGCGGCCGCCGCGCGTGCACATGGGCCCGCGCCCGGTGCGCGAGCTGCCGTACGGCTGCCGGGGTGCGGTCGATGATGTCGGCGATCTCGGTGTGGGCGTACCCGAACACCTCGTTGAGGACGAAGACCGCGCGTTCCAGCGGGCTCAGCGACTCCAGGACGACCAGCATGGCCAGCGAGACGGACTCGGCGCGCAGCGCGGGGTCCTCGCCGTCGCCGTCGCCGGCCTGGTCGACCAGCGGTTCCGGCAGCCACGGGCCGACGTACGTCTCGCGGCGGCGGCTGATCGTGGCGCGACGCTGGAGCGCGTGGTTGACGGCGATGCGGACGAGATAGGCGCGCGGGTTGGTGATGGTGTCCAGCGGGGCGCGCCGGGCGCGGGCCGTCCAGGACAGCCAGGTCTCCTGGAGGACGTCGTCGGTGTCGGCGACGCTGCCCAGCATGTTGTAGACGAGACCGAACAGCAGCTCCCGATGGTCCATGAAGACAGTGGTCGCCTCATCGGTGACAGCGATCTCGGAGATCTCGGACATGTATGCGCCTCCCCAGTGGCGTGCTCACTACTGCGAGGGGTGGCGGGGGTCGGAATGTGACAGCCGGCGGCCTGAATGTGACGTACGTCTCGGGAAATTCGCGCCATGTCACACCCGCCGACCGTCCGGCCCTCTTGAACGCGAGTCCGACGTGCAGTCGGGCGTAAGGAGTCGACATCGTGTTCAAAAAGTGGCACGGCAATCCCTGGGCGATCCTCATCACGCTCTCGCTCGGGTTCTTCATGACCCTCCTCGACCTGACGATCGTGAACATCGCGATCCCCCAGCTCGGCGAGGACCTCGACGCGTCCCTGGACGAGATCCTGTGGATCGTCAACGCCTACACGCTGGCGCTGGCCGTCCTGTTGATCACCGGCGGACGCCTCGGCGACCTGCGCGGCAAACGCAATCTGTTCGCCGCCGGAGTCACGCTGTTCACCCTGGCCAGCCTCGCCTGCGGCCTCGCGCAGGACCCGGCCCAACTCATCGGGTTCCGCGCGGTGCAGGGCCTGGGCGCGGCGCTGCTCATGCCGCAGACCCTGTCGATCATCGCCGAGGTGTTCCCGGCCGACCGGCGCGGTGTCGCGATGGGCATCTGGGGCGCCGTGGCGGGGGTGTCCGGCGCGCTCGGTCCGATCCTCGGAGGGGTGCTGATCACCCATCTGTCCTGGCGCTGGATCTTCTTCGTCAACCTGCCGATCGGCGCACTGGTACTCGTCCTCACCATGGCGATCATCCCGGGCGCCCGGCGCACGGTACGGCGCCGCTTCGACACCCTCGGTGTCACGCTCGCCTCAACTGCCCTGTTCTGCCTGGCCTTTGGGCTGACCGAGGGGCAGCGGTACGACTGGAACGCCGGGATCTGGAGCCTGTTCGGGGCGGCCGTCATCCTCTTCGCCGGCTTCCTGCTGCACGAGCGCGGACAGCAGAACGGTGAACCCCTGGTCCCGTTCTCGCTGTTCAAGGACCGCGACTTCAGCCTCATCAACTTCGTCGGCGTCACCGTGTCGTTCGGCGTGGTCGGGATGTTCCTGACGCTGACGATCTATCTGCAGTCCGTCCTCGGCTTCAGCGCGCAGAAGGCGGGGCTCGTCCTACTGCCCGTCGCGCTCGGCTCGTTCGTCATGGCCGGGCCCGCCGGGGCGCTCGCGGACAAGGTCGGCGGCAAGTTCATCCTGATGGGCGGTCTGCTCGCCTGGGCGGGCGGACTGATCTGGGTCGTCGGTGTCGCGGACGTCGGCACGGGCTGGCTGACCATCGCCTTCCCGCTGTTCCTCACGGGGTTGGGCGTCGGCTGCACCTTCGCCCCGATGGCCACGGAGGTCATGCGCAACGTTCCGCCCCGGCTCGCGGGCGCCGCGTCCGGTGTCACCAACGCGCTCCGGCAGGTCGGTTCGGTGCTCGCCGGTGCGGTGATCGGCGCGGTGCTCCAGGCGCAGCTCGCCTCCTCCCTGACCGAGCAGGCGCAGGCGCGGGCCGGTCAACTCCCCGTCGCCTACCGGGAGTCGTTCGTCGCCGCGTTCTCGAAGGCGGAGTCCGACGTCGGTGCCGGGCAGCAGGGTGGCGCGCCGTCCGGGGTTCCGCATGACATCGCGGAGCGGATGCGGGCCCTCGGCGGTGAGGTGTTCGGGCACGGCTTCGTCCATGCGATGGGGCCCGCCGTGTATGTCGCCGTCGCTGTCCTGCTGACCGGTGCGCTCGCGTGCCTTGCCGTACGACGACACCACGGGCCGTCCGTCAATCCGCACGCCCTGCCCATGTCCGAGCCCGAGTTGGAGGAAGCCGCACGATGAGTATCGACTTCACGCCCATGTACGCGTCCCACGATGCGTTTCGGCGCGACCTGGAGCGGCTCGCCGCGGCGGTCGCGGAGGGCAGGGCGCACACCGGTCCTGTTCGCGCCGGGTGGGAGAACTTCAAGCACCAACTGCACATCCATCACACCGCGGAGGACAGTGATCTGTGGCCGCGGGTCCGTGAGCGGGTTGCGGGGCGGGCGCGGGACCTTTCGCTGCTCGATGACATGGAGGCCGAGCACGGTCGCATCGACCCGTTGTTGGACGCGGTGGACGCTGCGCTGGCCGACCGGGCGTCCGAACTGCCTGATCTTGTACGGGCGTTGCTGGCCACCCTCGATGATCACCTCAAGCATGAGGAGGACAGTGCGCTTCCGTTGATGCAGGACACGTTGACCGGTGCGGATTGGCGGGCTTTCACCGGGCGGTTGCGTGAGGTGCAGGGGTTGCGTGGGGCGGCGGTGTTCGTGCCGTGGCTTGTCGATGGGGTGTCGGGTGTGGAGCGGGGGAGGGTTCTGGGGGCTTTTCCCGCGCCGGTGAGGGTGCTCAACCGGGTGTTCTGGGAGGGGAGTTACCGGCGGCGGGGGTTTTGGGTCGTCTAGTGGGTGCGGGGCGGTGGGGGCTGGTCGCGCAGTTCCCCGCGCCCCTGGAAAGGGGACCGGGCTTCGCCGGTCCCCTTTCCAGGGCCGATCATCCGCAACGGAGTTCATTGGTCCCCCTCAGGTCGCGTCGTGGAACACCAACCCCAACGCGTGCCGCCTGCCGGAGCGTACGGTGCTCACCCCGTGTCGCATTGGTCCGGTCGACCAGCCGCGCTTCGTCCGTACTGGTCGGTCCCGAGTCGTGAACACCAGGCCGTGGCCCTGTCGGAGCGGGGTCGCGGTGGCCCGGGACTGGGCGCGGGGCCGCTGCTCGACCATCAGGAACTCGCCGCCCGTGTAGTCGGTGCCGTACTCGTCCAGGCCGATCACCACCTGGAGCGGGAAGACCAACTCGCCGAAGACGTCGCGGTGCAGGGCGTTCCAGTCGCCCTCGCCGTAGGACAGCAGGATCTGTGCCGAACGGTCCTGGCCCGCGTCATGGCAGCGGGCGAGCCACTCGTCCAGCTCGTCGGGCCAGGGGGCCGGGCGGTCGAGTCGGGCCGCCCAGTCCCGGGCGATCGGCAGCAGGCGTGGGTAGAGCGCGGCGCGCAGGGCGGCGACGGGTGTGGGGAGGTCGTGGGTGAAGTAGCGGTACATGCCGGAGCCGAAGCGATGGCGGGCCATGTCCACGGTGGTGCGGAACAGTTCCGGCTTCTCGTACAGCGCGGCCAGGTCGCGGCACTCGGCGGGCGTCAGCAGTTGTGCGGTCGGCGCGCTGCCGTACAGGTCCAACTCCTCGGTCAGGGCCGACCAGTTGGTGTTCTCCACGCGCCGACGCGCCTCGGTGATGCGCATGACGTCTCCCTTCGTCAGCCGAGCATCGGCTGCAACGCGCCCTCGTGGGTCAGCAGTTGCACCTTGCGTTCGACGCCGGCGGCGTAACCGCGCATCGAGCCGTCCGCGCCGATCACGCGATGGCACGGGCGCACCAGCAGCAGCGGGTTGGCGCCGAGTGCCGCGCCCAGCGCACGGACTTCGGCGCGCGGTACGCCCAGGCGCTCGGCGAGGGCGCCGTAGGTCGTCGTGGTGCCGTACGGGATCTCGTGGAGGGACCGCCAGACCCGCTGCTGGAACTCCGTTCCCTCGGCGGCCAGGGGGAGTTCGAAGCGGGTGAGGTGTCCGGCGAAGTACGCGGACAGTTGGCGGGCGGCCTCGGTGAAGGCCTGGTCGTCGCGTTCCCAGTCGGTGGGGACGGTCGAGTGGTCCGGCATCGTCAGGGAGGTGAGGGTGGTGCCGGCGGGCGCCTTCTCGCCGGTGAGAAGCAGTTCGCCCACGGGGCTTTCGGTGAGTGTCCAGATGGTGGTCATGGAGACGAGTCTGCTCCGGAACGGCGGCCGGGACCGGCGGGATTCGGACATGGAGGTGGGACCCGCTCGGTACCGTCGGGCGTAGCTCTTGACCTGGGAGTATTTACGGGTAAGTACCCGAGCGGTACCGTGTTGGCATGCCAGCTCTCAACGTGGAGTTCAGCGACCGCGAGCTAGAGGACCTGCGGCAGATAGCCAAGGAACGCGGTACGTCGATGAAGGCGCTGGTGCGCGAGGCGGCCGCGGCCGACATCGCTCGGCACCGGGCGCTGCAGGAGGGCGCCGAGGCCTTCCGCCGGTTCTTCGCCACGCACGCCGACGAGTTCGCCGCCGCGTTCCCCGACGACGAACCGTCGGCCAAGGGCGAGGGGCGGGTCGCCTGACGCATGCCCCCTGCCCTCCATATCGACGTGCCCTGGCTGCTCCAGCGTCATGAGGAAGTCCTGCCGGACCAGCCCACCATCAACGACTTCTCGGCGTTAGTCGCTGCCGTCGCCCGACACCGCGTCGATCCGCCCCGCCTCGGCATCGACTCCGACCCGGCCTGGCGGGCCACCGCCCTGCTGCACACCCTCGCCCTGCTCAAGCCCCTGCCCTCGGCCAACGCCCGCTTCGCCTGTGCCACGGCGGTCGCCTACATGTTCGTCAGCGGCGTCGGCATCGATCCGCCCTACGGCGCCCTCGTCGACCTCACCCGCGATCTGATCTCCGGCAAGACGGATGTCTACGGCGCGGCGGACCGGCTGCGCTCCTGGCAGATCTGAGCGGCAGATCTGAGCGGCGGATCTGAGCGGCGGATCTGAGCGGCGGATCCGAGGGGCAGTTCTAGGCGTCTGTCACCGGTCCTCGTCGAGGCGGGCGCTCTCCTCGTGCGACCGTGGGCTGTCCTCGCGCGGGACGCCGTCGGACGCGGCGAGGCTGCCCAGCAGACCCAGCAGTTCCGCGCTGCGGCTGCCCGGTTCGGCGTGGAAGACGACCACGCTCAACGCGTTCGTGCCCGGGATCTCGAACTTGTTCGACCGCAGCTCGAAGTCGCCGACGAGCGGATGGCTGAGGAGACTGGTCCGGCCGAGCATGGGCCGTACCTCGTGGCGGCTCCACAGCAGCCGGAAGCGGTCACTGCGCACCGACAGTTCGCCCACCAGTTCCACCAGCCGGGGATCGTCGACGTCGGGGCCGATGTGGCCGCGCAGGGTCGCCACGCCCTCGGCGGTCAACTCCTCCCAGTCGCGCCGCAGTTCACGCTCGGCGGGGTCGAGGAACACCGCCCGCAGCAGGTTCGCACCCGGTGTGTAGTTCGGGGACAGCGCCCTGCACAGCGCGTTGGCCGCGAGGCAGTCCGTGAACCGGTTCTGCACATACGCCGGGTGGCCGGACCAGGTGTCCAGCAGCTCGCGGACGCTCGCCGGTACCGCCTCGGGTCTCCTGGCCCGCCTGCGCGAGACGGTCGGCCGCTCCGGCTGCGCCAGGCTCAGCAGATGGGCGGTCGCGGAGGCGTCCAGGCGCAGCACCCGGGCCAGCGCCTCCAGCACCTGCACGGACGGGTTGCGGTCGCGGCCCTGTTCCAGCCGCAGGTAGTAGTCGGAGCTGATGCCGGCCAGCAGGGCGACCTCCTCCCGGCGCAGCCCCGGCACCCGGCGCAGCCCGCCGCCGCTGAGGCCCACGTCCTCGGGCCGGACCCGCTCCCGGCGGGCCCGCAGAAACTCACCGAGCGCGTTCTTGCTGTCCACACCCACCACCGTAGGTCGGAATCCCCGGAGGTGCGTGTCCCTGCCACTACCAGGAACATCCGGGTACTGCCTGCCCGGCCGGGACAGGCGCAGAGTCGGTGGCAGGACCGAACCGTCCACCACTGATCGAAAGGCGCGCCATCATGGCCGACACCGTTTCCGGCGGCACCCTCACCCTCGCCGAGGACCTCACCATCACCCGCATGGGATACGGCGCCATGCAACTGGCCGGCCCCCATGTCTTCGGCCCACCGAAGGACCGCACCGAAGCGGTGGCCGTCCTCCGTGAGGCCGTCGAGCGGGGCATCACCCACATCGACACCAGCGACTTCTACGGCCCGGTCGTCGTCAACGAGATCATCAGGGAGGCCCTCCGCCCCTACCCGGACGACCTGCACATCGTGACCAAGGTCGGCGCCCGGCGCGGCCCCGATGGCAGCTGGATCGTGTCCCGGCACCCCGAGGACCTCAAGGCGCAGGTGTACGACAACCTCCGCAACCTCGGGCTCGACGCGCTCGACGTGGTGAATCTCCGCCTCGGCGCCCAGGACACCGCCGACGAGGAGTCGATCGGGGAGAAGTTCGGTGCCCTCGCCGAACTGCGGAAGGCCGGGCTGATCCGGCACCTCGGACTGAGCGCGGTCTCCGCCGCCCAGCTGAGCGAGGCCCAGGCGATCGCCCCGGTCGTCACCGTGCAGAACCTCTACAACCTGGCCAACCGACAGGACGACGCCCTCGTCGAGCGGTGCGCCGCGGAGAACATCGCGTTCGCCGCGTACTTCCCGCTCGGCGGCTTCACCCCGCTGCAGTCGCGGACTCTGTCCGACGTCGCCGCCCGGCTGGACGCCTCGCCCCAACAGGTCGCCCTGGCCTGGCTGTTGCAGCGCTCGGCCACCACCGTCCTGATTCCCGGCACCTCGTCCCGTGCCCATCTGCGGGACAACATCGCCGCCGCGGACCTGGTGCTGCCCGCCGACGCGATCGCCGAACTCGACGCCATCGGCCGGGCCGCGGCCTGATGCGGGGAGGGCGGGGGTGGGCCGCCCCCGCCCTCGGGGCCGCCGACCGAGGGCGGGAGGAGCAAGGTCGGCGGCCGTTTGGCGCGGGAGAGCCGCCGTCCAGCGCGTGGCCTCCGAGAAGGGCCGACTCCAGTGGACCGCCGTGAGCCGTGCGCCGGGAGCGTGCGTGACGCACCGGCGTGTGCGCATGATTCACACGGGGCGCATAGAGAGTCGAAAACCGGTGCGAGTGAACCGAGTTGTCACCGCATCTGACTTTCTTTCAATGGTATGGAAGTTACCCAAGTGCCTTGTTGGGTTCGGTGGGTTGTGCAAGGGTGAAACACCCGCGCGGGGGCAATGCCCGGGGCTCATTGACGTGTTGATGAACCGAATCCGAGGAATCCACTCCGTGTCCATCCCGCACCCCCCTCGTCCTCCTTACCCGCCGCCGGACGGCGGGGCCCCCGAGGAATCCGACGAGACCCTGGCCGCCCGGCTGCGGGGCCGTCCGGAGGGCGAGGCCGCTCATTCCGTCGCGCTGCTCATGGCGCGGCACTGGCGGCCGGTCCAGGATTACGCGGGCATCTGTCTCGCCGCCGAGGGGGCCGTGCCCGCCATGGCCGCCGCGGCCGCCTTCCACCGGGTGTTCGACCGGCTGACGTTCGGCGAACACGGCGTGGCACTGCGGCCCCGGCTGCTGCAGACCGTGCGCGACACGATCCGGGAGTGGTCGACGGAAGAGCGAATATCCAGTGTTGTTCCCGACCTGGAGAATCCCTCCGGGGGCCGCGCCATGCGGGCCGCGAAGTCCATGACGCCCGAAAATCGCAAGCTCGCCGAGCGGTCTTTCCAGACTCTTCCGCCGTTCGCCCAGTGTCTGCTGTGGCACACCGAGGTCGAGGCCGAGTCGATAACCGTGCCGGCGGCCCTGCTCGGCATGGATACCGACAACGCGTCGGCCGCTCTCCAGCAGGCGCACGAAAAATTCCGCGAAGGCTGTGTACGCGCCCACCGGGAACTCGCGCCGACCCAGGATTGCCGCTTCTACAACCGCCTCCTCGACGTCCCGATTCGCCGCGGCGGCGCACTGCTGCCGGATGTCCAGCAGCATCTCGCCCAGTGCCGCTACTGCCGTTCCGCCGCCGAACAACTCAGCTATTTCGAAGGCGGGTTGGGAGTCCTCCTCGCCGAGGCCGTGCTCGGCTGGGGAGCCCGCCCCTACCTCGCATCGCGTCCCGGCCGCGGCGGGCGCGACGCACGGACGGGGACCGCCTCCCGGCACGGCGGACATACCGGCGGCAGTACGGGTCGGCACCGGTTGCTGTCCCGGCTCCCCGCGCCCGGCCGCCGTATCGTGGGCGCGGCCCTTTCGTCCCGGTCGTCGAGATCGCTCTTCGTCGGCGTCGGCCTGGTCGGTGCCGGGGTCCTCGCGATCGTGCTCACCGTCAGCCTGTGGCCGGACCGCAGTGGTGGTGCCGCCGGTCCGGTCGCCTCCACGAACAGCGGCTCGGGACACGTGTCGTCGTCGGCACCCGGCACGGCCCGGCTCCCCGCCGTACCCCAGCGGACGCGGCTGCACAACGCCGCCGCCGACTTGTGCCTCGACATCCAGGGCACCCCTAAAGCCGGCGCCGGCACCCGCCTGGCCGTGTGCTCGTCGGCACGGACCCAGGAGTGGTCGTACGACACCGACGGGCTGTTGCGCAGTGTGGCGAGCCCGGGGCTGTGTCTGGACTCGCGCGCGGACGCCGGTGTCGTCGTCCTCGGCACCTGCGCCGACGCGAAGGCCAAGCGTGGCAACGATGTCCGCTACGACCTCACCGTGCAGGGCGAGTTGCTGCCCCGCTGGGACTCGGAGCTGGCGCTCACCTCCACCACCAAGGACCCGGGCGCCGACATCGTCCTCAAGGTCCGCGACGGTTCCACCGCGCAGCGTTGGCTGACCGACGGGGTGACGGCCAGCCCCGGTTCGCTGTCGATCGCCGGCACGGGAGCCCCGTCACCGCGCCCCGCGAAGATCGCGGACCGGCTCAACTGACCACATCGCCGGGCGCGTTGCCGGTCAGGTAGCCGGCGGCGTTCTGTACGGCGGCCAGCGCGATCCGGAGCACCGTCTCCCGGGTCACGCCGCCGACGTGCGGCGAGAGCACCACGTTCGGGGCCTTGAGCAACCGCAGGGCCGGGGTGGGCGGTTCGGGGTCGAAGACGTCCAGACCCGCACCCGCGAGGGCCCCGGCTTCGAGGGCGTCCGCGAGCGCGTCCTGGTCGATCAGGGCGCCGCGCGCGGTGTTGATCACGAACGCGGTCGGCTTGAGCAGCGCGAGCCGCCCCGCGTTCAGGAGATGCCGGGTCTCGGCGGTGAGCGGTGCGTGCAGGGTGACGTAGTCGGAGAGGCGCAGCAGTTCGTCGAGCGGGACATGACGGGCCCCGCCGAGCCGGGTCGTCGTCTCCTCGGGGACGGGGCGTCGGCCTGCGTAGAGGACGGTCATGTCGAACGCGGCCGCGCGGCGGGCGACTTGCTGCCCGATGGCGCCCAGCCCCACGATGCCGAGCGTCTTGCCGGACAGCTCGGTCAGGGAGCGCTGCAGGCGAGGCAGCGCCCAGTCGCCCTCGACGAGTGCGGTGTGCGCGGGGACGAGCTGCTTGGCCAGCGCCAGCATCAGGGCGAAGGTCTGCTCGGCCACGTTCTGCGCCTCGGCACCGCTGGAACCGATGGTGCAGACGACTACCCCTCGGGCGCGGGCGGCGTCCAGGTCGACGTAGTCGAAGCCGTGACTCGCGCACTGCACCAGCTCCAACTCCGGGGCGGCGGCGAGGTGTTCGGCCGTCACCGGGGAGAGCGCGGTGATGACGACGTGTGCCGCGCGCAGGGCTCGCGGGTCCTCGTCGACGGCCTCGACGACGGTGACGTCCACCCCGTCGGGCAGCAGCGTCGCGAGTCCGGCTCCCGCCGTGCGGCCGCCCATGTGGGGTGGGACGACGGCAAGGACGTTCTTCGTGGGGGGCATGCGGAATCCTTGATGACGGGGGTGGGGGCGAGCGTGGTGGCGTGCGTCCCGGTTCTCGTCGCCGAGCACGCGCGACCCCGACCATACCGGCGAGTAGGTGCGGGTCCGCCCGCCGGGACGGACCCGCACATGGGTCAGGGCCGGGTGGCCGACTCGTGCAGGACACGGGCCAGTTCGCGGGGCCGGGAGAACATCGGCCAGTGGCCCGTGTCCATCCTGACCAGCTCCCAGGGCCCGCTCTCGACCAGTTCGCCCACCGGGTCCATCAACTCGTCGCCGTCGAGCAGGCACTTGATGTAGGTGGCCGGGAGGTCGGCCAACGGGTGGGCCAGGACCGCCGGTTCGGTGAGCGTGGCTCCAGGGTGTGTGGTCCCCTCGGTGACCATGCGGGCGATCTGCTCGTCCGTGAGATCCTGGCCCGCGTAGTCGGCAGGGTCAAGGGTCGGCCAGTCGCCGCCGTTCTCGTCGAGCGACTTCCTGATGTGGTCGCTCGGGAAGCTGTCCAGGAACGACTTCCCGTCGACCGGCACGTTCGAGTCGACGAACACCACCCTGGCCAGCCGGTCGCCGATCCGCTCGGCCGCCTGACCGACGGGCACCCCGGAGTAGCTGTGCCCGACCAGGACGACGTTCCGCAGATCGAGGCGCTCGACCTCGTCGACGATGTCCTGGACATGGGTCCGCTGCCCGGCCGGCACCCCCTGCTTCTCCGCCAGCCCGGACAGCGTCAGCGCATGCACCTCGTGCCCGGCCTCGCGCAGCCCGGGCACCACCTCGTCCCACGCCCACGCACCGAGCCACGCGCCTGCCACCACCACGAATCGAGTCATGGTCCCAACGTAACCGCGGGGTCTGACAACGACCTTCCGGAACGATCAGACCGCCCGCGCCACGGCCCGTACCGGCGCACCGTCCGCCCCCGGCAGCCGCAGCGGGAACAGGAACAACTCCACGTCCGGGAGACCCACCACCTGATCGAGACCCGTGAGGTTCTCGGCGATCACCCCGCCCGCGCCGCACAGCACACGATGGGCGGGCAGCCCGAAGTCGGCCGTCACGTCGCCGGGTTCGGGCGTCGGATCGACACTGAGCGCGTCGACCGCGACCGTACGGACCCCTGCTGCGACGAGGGCCTCGGCCGCTTCCGGGGTGAGCCATGGGTGGGCGAGGTAGTCATCGGTGCCCCAGTGCGCCGACCAGCCCGTGGCCAGCAGAACGAGGGACCCCGGCCGCGCAAGCAGTCGGCTCAGCGCAGGCGCCAGCAGGTCGGGAGTGATCGGCGCCCGGGCCGGCAGCCCCCGTACGTCGGCCACCACCGCGTGTCCGGCGAAGCGCTCCAGGGGCAGTTCGTCGAGGCGGGGCCACGCGTCGTCCACGTGGTACGGGGCGTCGACATGCGTGCCCGACTGCGAACCCATGTGCAGCTGAAGGACGTTGACGCCGTCCCGGGGTGCGCGCAGGGCCGGGGAGACCTCGACGGCAGGGTCACCGGGATACACGGGCATCCCGGTGACGACGGGCACCGACAGGTCGATCCAGGCCGGCATCAGCTGCTCGCGGCGGCCGGCGCGAGCCCCTCGGCCTCCGTCCCGGGGCCGGTGATCGGCGGCACCGGCACCTCGACGGTACGGGCCAGCCGCGCCCCCTCCGGCCCGTACGCGGCACGGGGTTCGGGGAACAGCCTGAGCAGGCCCAGGAACAGCACGGCGGCCACGGCCAGCGACAGCGGCAGGCTGATGTCCACGCCGTTGGCCAGGTCGCCCAGCGGGCCGACGAACTGTCCCGGGATGTCGGTGAACAGCACACCGACGACGGCGGCCACCCACCAGGCGGTCATGCCGCGCCAGTTCCAGCCGTGCGCGAACCAGTAACGCCCGCCGCGCTGACGGCGGTTGAAGACCTGGAGCGCGTCCGGGTCGTACCAGCCGCGCCGGGTGTAGAAGCCCAGCATCATCACGACCATCCACGGCGTCGTACAGGTGATGATCATCGTGGCGAAGGTGGAGATCGACTGTACGAGGTCGAAGCCGAACCGTCCGACGAAGATGAACGCGATGGACAGCACACCGACCAGGATCGTCGCCTGCACCCGCGACAGTCGGGGGAACACCGACGAGAAGTCGAGCCCGGTGCCGTACAGGGACGTGGTGCCCGTCGACATGCCGCCGATCAGGGCCAGCAGACAGACCGGCAGGAAGAACCAGCTCGGCGAGATGGCGAGGAGTCCGCCCACGAAGTCGGGGGCGGCCGGGTCGACGTACTTGGGTGCCTTCGTGGCGATGATGCTCGCGGTCGCCAGGCCGAAGACGAACGGCAGCAGGGTCGCGATCTGCGAGAGGAACGCGGCCCCAACCACCTTGCGGCGCGGGGTGTTCGCCGGGATGTAGCGCGACCAGTCGCCGAGGAACGCGCCGAAGGACACCGGGTTGGACAGCACGATCAGCGCCGCGCCGATGAACGACGGCCAGAACAGCGACTGGGTCGCCGCGTCCGCCGAGGACGTGAAGGTACCGGCGTACGACGGGTCGAAGTCGCCGGCGAAGGCGATCGCGCCGAGCAGGAACAGGACCGTCGCGGACGTCACGGCGATCTTGTTGACGAACAGCATGAACCGGAAGCCGTAGACGCACACCGCGAGGACGAGCACGGCGAACAGCGCGTACGCGACGACGTACGACAGCGTGCTCTGCTCCAGGCCGAACAGCCGGTGCGCGCCGCCGACCAGGGCGTCGCCGGAGCTCCACACCGAGATGGAGAAGAACGCGACGGCGGTGAGCAGGGACAGGAACGAGCCGACGACCCGGCCGTGCACGCCCAGGTGCGCGGAGGAGGCGACGGCGTTGTTCGTGCCGTTGACCGGGCCGAACACCGCCATCGGGCACAGGATCAGCGCGCCGACGACGACTCCCAGGAGCGTGGCCGCGAGGCCCTGCCAGAAGGACAGGCCGAACAGGATCGGGAAGGCGCCCAGGACACAGGTGGAGAAGGTGTTGGCACCGCCGAACGCGACCCGGAACAGGTCGAGCGGGGAGGCGGTGCGGTCCGCGTCGGGGATGCGCTCGACGCCGTAGGTCTCGACCTCGGTCAGGGACTGGCTCGGCGCGGCGGGGGAGGGGGCGGGCTGCGAGGGCAAGGGGGCTCCAGCGGGGGACGGCGGTGGAGCGCGTTGTAGCGCGGTGGCGGAGTGGACGGCCGTTCACGCGCGCGGGGTGGGCGGGGTGAGCGGATGCCGTCCTCAGGGTGTCTGCCGACGCTATTGCCGGCCGCGACACCCGCACCAGAGGACGGTTCATCCATCTTCCGTGCCATGGGTGGAGGAATCATCCACCCTGGAGTCACTCGTCTTCGCCCGGGGCGTCCTCCGGTTCGGCGTCGGGGCCCTGGGCGCGGACCCGCTGGACGTGTTCGAGGGAGTCGCGCAGTTCGCTGAGCCAGTCGTCGGTGTGGCGCTGGACGAGGCGGACGCACCAGGCGAGCGCGTCGCTGCGGCTGCGGGCCACGCCGGCGGCGATGAGGGTGTCGAGGACCTGGCGCTCGGGCT
The DNA here is from genome assembly GCF_042721125.1 of Streptomyces sp. NPDC058469. NCBI lineage: Bacteria > Bacillati > Actinomycetota > Actinomycetes > Kitasatosporales > Streptomycetaceae > Streptomyces > Streptomyces sp. NPDC058469. The sequence continues at coordinate 140,321 of NZ_JBHXME010000001.1, read as the reverse complement.
GGCGCAGCCGGGTCATGACGGGCGCGGAGATGTGCGTGAACAGGGACCGCTCCCCGGCGCACTCCACACCCCACGAGACCTTCCTGCGGAACCGGTGCTCGGCCTCGCGCGCGACCGCGATCCGGGTCTCCCGGGTGCGCTCGCGGAACTCCTGGACCCGCCCCTGGACGGCCGCGTCCTTCTCGGCGTCCGAGACGTCCTCGGCGAGCCGGGGCGCGGGGATACGGCCGATCACGGTGACCTCCTCGCGGTCGACCGTGACCTCGACCAGCTCCTCGAACAGGTCGTCGGGCAGACGGCCGGTGAACCAGCCGCGAAGCTTCTCCTGCTGCTCTGTCGTAATCATGTAATGACGATTACTCGTGAGCAGAGCGAATGCAAGGGGCTGCGGCGGAGTGCGCCGAGAGCTGAAGCGGAATGTTTCGGGACTGTTTCAGGACGATTGGCGAGCACGGGTAAACCGGCCATCCGACCCGCTTCGACGATCAAGAACCGTGCGGTTGCGGGGTCGGCGCGTTCGAATTCTGTGACTTCACGCCACTGATTCAACACGCAAGGTTACTGAAACCTGTGGGTGGGATGTGAGTTTCCGCGACGGACTCGGCAGAGTGGCGCCCGCCGGTCCGGCACCGACCGAGCGGGACCGGCACCTCTTCGAACCGATCGTTTCGTGATCGGTTCGCATCGAGCGGAAGGATGCACACAATGCGGAACACCGCGCGCTGGGCAGCGACCCTGGGTCTGACGGCCACCGCCGTCTGCGGACCCCTGACCGGGTCGGCCCTCGCGGCCCACGGAGCCGGGCTGGCCTCGCTCTACGCCCCCTCGGCCCTGGTGCTGACCATGGGCCACGGCAACGACGCCGCCCTCGCCACACCGGAACGCGCGGTGACCCTCACCTGCGCGCCCACCTCCTCCGGCACCCACCCGGCGGCCGCCGAGGCCTGCGCCGAACTGCGCGGCGTCGGGGGCGACTTCGACGCCCTCATGGCCCGGGGCGACGTGCTCTGCAACAAGCTCTACCGCCCCGTCGTCGTCACGGTCGACGGTGTCTGGCAGGGCAGACGCGTCTCCTACGAGCGCGCCTTCTCCAACGAGTGCGTGAAGGACTCCTACGGATACGGAGGCGTCTTCACGTTCTGAGAGACCGGGATCGCACGGTCTCCGTGAGCGACAGGGAGGGTCCGTAGCTGGGGAGTGCGTACCCCTGTCACGGAGTACCGCGGTCCCGCACCAGGGGTCGGCCGGGCGGTGTGGGGTCGCCCGTGCCGGCCCCTGTCGTCATTGCGGCCTCTCGGCCTGCGAGGGCAGCACGCGGAGCGGCGGAAAGCGGCCGAGCAGTCCCGAGGCGCGCAGCAGCCGGTCGATGCGCGGCCCGTCCGAGATGACGCGCAGCCGCCCGCCACGTTCCCTGGCCCGCCGTTCGGCCCGGCACAGCACACGCAGCCCGGAACAGTCGAAGAACTCGACGGGCCGCAGGTCCACCAGTACGTCCGGCTCCCCGACCGCCGTCGCGGCGTCCAGATGTTCCACGACGAAGTCGGCCGTCGCCATGTCGATCTCCCCCGACACCTCGACCACCGTGAAGGGGCCTCTCGACCGCGTACGGGCACAGGAGTTGGCCGCGGGACTGCCGTGTTCGTCCGTTTCCGCTGTCATGGCCGCTCCACCTCGGCATGGGGCGCGTTGGATCTCGGTAGCTACCCCGGTGATGCCCTGGGCATCCCTGAACTCGCCGCCCGCAAGATCTAGTTCACTCGACATGGTGAATTCCGGTCCGAAAGGTTGACTTTCTGTCAGTAGGTGGTCGCGATCGGGCGACGGCGCTCGGGGTGAGCGGTGAAGAGGGGCCGCCGTCTCCCTGCGGACGGCGGCCCCTCGGTCTGTGCGGCTCAGGCTCGGGCGGAGCCGATCACATGTGGACGACCGGTGCGGCGTCCGCCTCCTGCTGCGGAACCCCGCGACGGTAGAGCACGAACGCGATCAGTGTGCCCGCGGCGAAGAAGCCCGCCGACCACCAGAACGCGGTGGTGTAGCTCTCGATCGTCGCCTGCGCCTGGACCAGCTTGCTGCGCGCGTCCTTCCCGGCCAGGTAGTCGGTCGCGGCGCTCGCGGCCAGCGTGTTCAGCAGCGCCGTACCGATCGAACCGCCCACCTGCTGCATGGCGTTGACCGTCGCCGAGGCGACACCCGCGTCCTCGGCGGCCACCCCGCCCGTGGCGAGCTGCATCGCCGGCGGCATCACCATGCCGAGGCCCGCGCCGATCACGATCAGCTGGGGCAGGACATGGGTCGCGTAGGACGAGGTGGTCCCGATGTCGGTCAGCCAGGCCATGCCGACCATGGCGATGGCGAAGCCCAGTGGAATGACGACCTTCGGGCCGAGACGCGGCACGAGCATCGTGGTGCCGATCTGCGCCATGACCATCAGGGCGCCGATCATCGGCAGGAACGCGACACCGGTCTTGGTGGGGCTGAAGCCCAGGTTCAGCTGCAGGTAGTAGGTGAGGAAGAGGAACACGCCGAACATGCCCGCACCGGTGATCAGTACGGCGAGGAACGAGGCGCCCCGGTTGCGGTCGAGCAGGATGCGCAGCGGCAGCAGCGGGTGCGCGGCGCGGTTCTGCCACCAGGCGAAGGCGGCGAGCAGCAGACCGCCCGCGATCAGGAAGCCCCAGGTCTGCGGCGAACTCCAGTCGTGCGTCTCGGCGTTGGAGAAGCCGTAGACGAGGGAGAAGAGACCACCGGCGACCAGGACCGTGCCCGGTACGTCCAGCTTGGAGCCCGCGGCGTCGCGGTGGTTGCTGAGCAGGACCCAGCCGCCCGCGAAGGCGACGAAGGCGATGGCGACGTTGACGTAGAGCGTCCAGCGCCAGTCGAAGGCGTCGGTCAGCACACCGCCGAGCAGCAGACCCACCGCACCGCCGGCGCCGGCGATGGCGCCGTAGACGCTGAAGGCCCTGGCGCGCTCGCGGGCGTCGGTGAACGTCGTGTTGAGCAGGGAGAGCGCGGCCGGCGCGAGCAGCGCGCCCGCGACACCCTGGAGGGCGCGTGCGGTGACCAGCATCTCGAAGCTGGTGGCGGCGCCGCCGAGCGCGGAGGCGGCGGCGAATCCGACGACACCGGCGAGGAAGGCGGTCTTCCGGCCGAACAGGTCGGCGATGCGGCCGCCGAGCAGCAGCAGGGAGGCGAACGCCAGGGCGTACGCGGTGACGATCCACTGCCGGTTGCCGTCGGAGAAGCCGAGGTCCTTCTGGGCCGACGGCAGGGCGATGTTCACGATGGTGGCGTCGAGGACCACCATCAACTGCGCGACGGCGACGATCGCGAGGATCCACCACCGCTTCGAGGAGGACGCGGACTGCTCCTCCGCGGCACCCGACCGGGTGCCTTCGGTCAGAGTCTTCTGGGACATCGGGAACCACTCCAGGGAAGTCGTTCGGGGTTTACCAAAACGTAAACGAAACGGTTTCGTACACATGGAGACTAGAGCACTTTCAGCGAAACGGCAACGTTTCGCTGAGGATGGGGAGCAGGCATGCGCAGTGGAGTGTTCGAGGTCGATGGAGCCGGGCTGTACTACGAGGTACGCGGCACCGGCCCGGCGCTGTTGATGGTCAGCGGGGCCGGGGGAGACGCCGGCTACTACTCCGGCATCGCCGAGACCCTTTCCGACGCTTTCATGGTGATCTCCTACGACCGACGCGGCAACTCGCGCAGTTCCGGCAGGTCGGAGACGCCGATGGACCTTTCCGTGCAGGCGGCCGACGCCCGCGCACTCGTCGACGGACTGGCCGACGGGCGGGCGCTGGTCTTCGGCAACAGCGGAGGCGCGATCATTGGCCTCACGCTCGCCGCGCTGCATCCGGAGGCGATGGCGGGCCTCATCGCCCATGAGCCGCCCGCCGTGAACGTCCTGCCCGACGGCGACCCCGGCCGCGGTTTCTTCATCGAACTGGCCGCACTCTACGAGCAGGGCGGGGCACCCGCGGCCGGCCGCCGGTTCGCGGAGACGACACGCGGCGAGGGAACGTACCGCTGGCCCGCCGACCTCTGGAAGCGGTTCCTCGGGAACCAGGACCACCTCTTCGGCACGGAGTGGCCCGGCTTCGCCGCCTTCCGGCCCGACGAGACCGCGCTCAAGTCGGCCCCGTTTCCTGTCGTGTTGGGTGCGGGCGCGGAGGACCGCGGTACGTACTACGCCCGGCCGTCGATCGAGATCGCCCGCCGGATCGGCGTGCCGTGGGTCGAATTCCCCGGCATCCACATGGAGTTCCTGCGCAACCCGGCCCAATTCGCGGCGGCGGTAAGAGTGTTGGCGACCCAGATGTACAGCCGCGAAGGTGATGTCCCGCGACTCTGGCAGGGCACCGTTCAGTGAGACCCGAGCAGCTCCGCGACCAACGCCCGCCGCAGCCACGCCCGATAGGCATCCCGGGTCCAACCCCGGTGCCTGCGCAGGAGTTGATGCGTGTGCGGTGACGCCAGGGCGTAGAGCGTGTCGGCGGCGGTGCCCGCGTCGAGGCCCGGGCGAAGGGCTCCGCGCTCCTGAAGTGCCGTGGCCAGGGCCAGATGCACGCCGTACGTCGCCTCGGCACCGGCGTCCGCGGACGCCCGCATGTCCGGGTCGGTGCCGGCCGCTTCGACGGTCACCATGATCAGGTCACCGGCGCGTTCCAGCAGGTCCGTCGTCTGGTCGACGGTGCGGGCGATCGCGCGCTCGGGGTCGGGCTCGTCCCGGATCGCCAGGGTCTCGGGGCGCTCCGGGACGGCGACCGGCTCCTCGTCACCGGCGAGCGTGACGCCCAGGGTGTGCCCGAACAGCGCGGCCTTGGTGGGGAACGCGTCGTACAGCGTGCGCTCGCCGACATCGGCCAGCGCCGCCACCTCCTTCATCCGCGTGCCCGGGTACCCCTTCTCCGTGAAGAGCCGCGCGACCGCCTCCCGGATACGGGCGCGGGTTGCCTCCGCCGCCTCGGCGCGCTTGGCCGAGCGATACGGCCTCTTCTGGGTGACGGGGTCGGGCATGGGGAGGAGCCCAGAAGAAAATCGTCGCAGTGGTACTGCGGTGAAATGAGTCAGGGCGATGAGGAGTGTGGGTGCCATGCCGGAGCTCGCCGGAATCCACCACGTGAAGATGCCCGTCACCGACCTCGACCGCCCGCGCGACTGGTACGGCCGTGTCCTCGGTTTCAAGGTCACCCATGAGTTCCGGGACGCGGACGGAGTCGTACGCGGGCCGGAGGGGGAGGTCCCGGGACTCGGCGGCTCGATGCTCTGCCTGCGCGTCAACTCCGAGGCGGCGCACGGCTGTCGGGGCTTCGACCCGGTCAGTTTCGCGGTCCGGGACCGCGCCGACGTCGAGGCCTGGGCCGCTCATCTCGACACCCTGGGCATCCCGCACTCACCGGTGATCGAGGCCTCGATCGGCTGGCTGTTGGTGTTCAACGACCCGGACGGCCTCGACCTGCATCTCTACAGCTGGGCCGCGCACGGGGTGGATCACGGGGGTGCCGCGGGGTACGGCCGCGCGGTCGCGTGAGCGCGAGGGCTGTACATTCCTTGACGGGAATATAACCCCCGAGGCATATTGGAGTCATGTCCGACGCCTCGCTCTGGACCGCCCTCGCCGATCCCCACCGGCGGGCCATCGTCGCCCTGCTCCTGGAGCGGCCCCGGCCCGTCGGCGAGATCGTGGAGGCATGCGGTCTGAGCCAGCCGAGCACGTCGAAGCATCTGCGGGTGCTGCGGGACGCGGGCCTGGTCCGCGTACGGCAGGACGCACAGCGCCGTGTCTACGCCCTCGACCCGGCCCCGATCGCCGAACTCGACGCCTGGCTCGCCCCCTACCGCGAGCTGTGGAACCGCAGCCTGGACGCACTGGGCCGCCGCCTGGACGAGACATCGGACGACACCGACGACACCGACGTCACCAAGGAACCCACCCCGAAGGACTGATCCGCCATGTCCGTCGACCTCACCGGCACGTACCTGACCCTGGAAGACGGCCGCGCCGCCGTCCGTTTCAGCCGCACCTACGACCAACCCCTCGACCGTGTCTGGCAGTTCGTGACCGACCCCGACGAACTCGCCCAATGGTTCCCCTCCCGCGTCGAGTTCGACCTACGGCCCGGCGGCACGGTCACCTTCAGCGGAGACCCCAACATGCCGGAGTCGACCGGCCGGGTCATCGCCGTCGACGCACCCCGGCACCTCTCCTTCGAATGGGGCGGCGACGAGCTGCACTTCGACCTGGAGGAGGTCGAGGAGAAGCGCACCCGCTTCACGCTCACCAACGTCCTGAGCGCCGTGGACACCGCGTCCCGCAACGGCGCCGGCTGGGAGGTCTGCCTGGCCGCCCTGGACGCGAAGGCCCGCGGCGAGCACGTCGAGGGACCGCATTCCGGTGCCGGTGTGCCCTGGAAGGCGTTCTACGACGGCTACTTGGCGGCCGGGATTCCCTCCGGCGCGGCCGTCCCGGGCCTGGACTGACCCGTCACGCCGACCGGCCTGTCAGGCCGGCTGACCCCTCACGCCGACCGACCCATCACACCAACGGACCTGCACGCCGACCAACCCGTCACGCCATCTGTCGCCGCACCAGCTCGTGCAGCCTGCCGCCCGTGTCCGCCAACAGCTCGGCGGGCGGCCCCTGTTGGGCTACCTTGCCGTCCTCCATGACGACCACGCGATCGGCGTCGAGCACGGTCGACAGCCGGTGCGCGATGACGATCCGGGTGGCGTTGAGGGCCTTGGTACTCTCGATCACCGTGCGCTGGGTCTCGTTGTCCAGGGCGCTGGTCGCCTCGTCGAAGAAGAGGATGCGCGGCCGGCGGATCAACGCCTGCGCGATCATGAGGCGTTGACGCTGGCCGCCCGACACCGCGCCGCTGCCGGCGACGATCGTGTGCAGGCCCATCGGCATCCGCTTGATGTCCTCGGCGAGCCCCGCCATCTCGGCCGCCGCCATCGCCTCCTCCGGCGTGAACGGTTCGGTGCCGCAGATGACGTCCAGGATGGAACCGGTGAACGGCTGCGCGTGCTGGAGCACCACCCCGCACTGCCGCCGCACCGCCGACTGGTCGAGGGCGCCCAGGTCCTGGCCGTCGTAGAGGACGCTGCCGGAGACCGGTTTGTCGAAGCCGATGAGGAGGCGGAGCAGGGTGGACTTGCCGCAGCCGCTGGGGCCGACGATCGCCACGAACTCGCCCGCGCGGACGTCGAACGAGACGTCGTCGAGGACGAGGGGGCCGTCGTCGGCGTACCGGAAGGAGACCCGGCGGGCCTCGATCGCGCCGGACAGTTGGCCGGGGCGGGTGCTCGCGGTGCGGACCTCCGGGGCCGCGTCCAGGACCGGCCTGATCTCCTCGAAGAGGGGGAGTGCGGACACCGCCGAGACGAAGGCGCCGGTGAGGCTGGTGACGGAGGTCAGGAGCATCGTCACCGAGGTGTTGAAGCTGAGGAAGGAGGCCGCCGACATCGAGCCGCGCGCCGGGCCCGCGAGGATCATGAACATCAGCAGGGTGCAGACCGGCAGATACACCGCGCCCATGACCGTGGTGAGGTTCTTGATCCGGCCGACCCGCTGTTGGAGTTCGCGGCTGCGGGCGAACTCGGAGGCCCAGGCGGCGTAGGCGTAGTTCTCGGCCGCCGCGACGCGGAGTTTCGGCAGGCCGCGCAGGGTCTGGAACGCCTGGTTGTTCAGCTTGTTGTTGAGGACGACCAGCTTGCGCTGCCAGCGCACCTGCCACAGGCCGAGGCTCAGGAACACGGCCGCGATCACGACGAGCATGCCGATCGCCGCTAGCGCCATCGAGGGGTTGTACCAGAACAGCAGGCTCAGGTTCATCACGCCGACCGTCACCGACTGGGCGACGACGGGCCCAACTCCCGCCAGCAGACGGCGGATCGAGCTGATGCCCATCGCCGCGCTCGCCAGTTCACCCGTCGAGCGTTCGGTGAAGAACTTCGTCGGCAGTCTCAACAGCCGGTCCCAGACAGCCGGTTGGAGTGTGGCCTCGATCCGCCCTTCCAGGCGGAGGATGGTGAGGTTCTCCAGCAGCATGAAGGCCGCCGCCACCACGCTGGTGATCATCACGGCCAGACAGACCTGGACGATCAGGTTCGTCTGCGCCTTCGGCACGAACTCGCCGAGCACCTTGCCCGTCGCGATCGGCACCAGCGCCCCGATCGCGACTGTCACGAGTCCGCTGATCAGCAGGTTCGTCAGGTCGCTGCCGGTGCTCTGCATGCTGAACCGCAGCAGCCTGAGCGGGCTGAGCCGTCGTTCGGGCAGCGGACGGTAGAACATCACCGCGCGCGGCTCGAACTCCTCCGCGTTCGCCTTCTCGATCGGCGTCTCACGCCCGGTCGCCGGATGCACGGCGACATAGCCGCCGCGCCGCCACAGCAGCGCGACCGGCGCTCCGGACAACGCCCGATGACCCACCAGCGGGCCGACGTTGTCGCGCCACCAGCGTCCGTCGAGCCGTACGGCCCGCACCCGGACCCGGGAGGCGAGGGCGATGCGCTCGACCGGGTCGAGGCGGTCGCTCTCACTGCCGCTCTGCGCGGGTTCGGCGAGGGTGATGCCGGCCGCCTCGGCGACCAACTTGCAGGCCGCGTACGACGCGTCGGCGTCCGCGGCCGTCGTACGCCGGGCCGACGACTTGCCGATCGACGCCAGCAGCGTCCGGTCGGCCTGCGCGCGGACCGCCTCACCGGCCTTGATACCGGCGGCGGTTCGGGTCTCGTGGGTGCGCTCCAGCTGCTCGATCCACTTGTCCAGCGTGGACAGCAGCCGGTACTGCTGGTCGACCATGCCCTGCCAGACACCCGGGTCCATCAGCAGATCGGCGGCGGCCTCCGCGCCGTACATCGAGCCGTACTGCACGCTGCCCGGGGGCACTTGCATCCAGAACACGTCGTCGTCGGTGAGCGCGGCGGCCCGGTCGGTGGCCATCGGCGCCTGGAAGAGGATGGAGAGACCGCGGCCGACGCCGAGGGCGAGGGCGTATTCGAGCGGGCTCGACGTCGGGGGCACGTACTGGGGGTTGCCGTACTCGTCGTACGACCAGGTCTGGGTGTTCGCGGGCTGGTACAGCTCGCGCAGGCCTATACGGTGCACCACGCAGTCGCGCAACGGCCGCGCCACCAGCGTGTGTTGGGGACCGGCGACCGGGCCGAGCAGCAGCGAGCCCGCCTCCAGACGGCCGAGGTGGTGCCAGTGGCCCTGCTGCACGGCGTCCACCGCGAACAGGTCGATGGCGCCCGACGCGACGAGCCACAGCACCTGCGGGCCTTCGAGGTCGAGGCGGTTGAGTCCGGCGGAGTCGATCGGCGTGCCCAGGTTTCCCAGTGCGCCGAGGACCAGGTCGCCCTCGTGAACGGACGTCATCTCAGTGCTCCTTGACCAGCGTGGCGTACGCGCCGCCGGCCGCCACCAGGGCGTCGTGCCGCCCGCGTTCCACGATCGTCCCGTGTTCGAGTACGACGATCTCGTCGCTGTCGCGCACGGTGCTGAGCCGGTGTGCGATCACCACGCAGGCGCAGCCGCGCTTGCGCAGGTTGTCCATCACCACCTGCTCGGTCTCCGCGTCCAGGGCGCTCGTCACCTCGTCGAGGACGAGGATGCTGGGCCTGCGCACCAACGCCCTCGCTATCTCCAGGCGTTGACGCTGACCGCCGGAGAAGTTGCGTCCGTCCTGCTCGACCCGGCTGTGGATGCCGCCGGGCCGCCGCATGACCACGTCGTACAGCGCCGCGTCCCGCAGCGCGTCCTCCACGGCCTCGTCCGGGATCGACGGGTCCCACAGCGCCACGTTGTCGCGGACCGACCCCTCGAAGAGGAACACGTCCTGGTCGACGAAGGAGACGGAGGCGGCAAGCGCGCCGCGCGGGATGTCCTCCAGCCGATGGTTGTCGATGCGGATCACGCCTTCCCAGGGCGTGTAGAGACCCGAAATCAGCCTGGACACCGTCGACTTGCCGCTGCCGGAGCCGCCGACCAGTGCCACCTGCTGACCCGGGCCGACCGTCAGGTCGAAACCGGTGAGGAGCGGCTTGTCGAGCGGGCTGTAGCCGAAGGTGATGTTCTCCAGCTCGACGTGCCCTTGCAGCCGGCGGGTCGAATCGCCGCCGCCCGCACGGGAGTAGAGCGGGTCGGCCTGGAAGTTCTCGACGTCCTTGAGGCGGGCCACGTCGGCCGCGAAGTCCTGGATGCGGCCCGCGACGCCGTTGAGCCGGGTGATCGGCGCGGTGAAGCGGGTGACCAGCGCCTGGAAGGCGACCAACAGGCCTACGGAGATGTGTCCTTCCACCGCCCGCATCCCGCCGATCCACAGGATCAGCCCGCTGTTGAGCGAGGCGAGCGTCGGCGCGACCACACCCAGCCAGGCGCTCGGCACACCGAGCCGCTGCTGCTCCTCCAGGGTCGTGGCGTGCTGTCCGGCCCACTTGCGGAAGTAGCCGTCCTCGCCGCCGGTCGCCTTCATCGTCTCGATCAACTGGAGCCCGGTGTAAGCCGTGTTGGTGAGCCGGGCGGAGTCGGCGCGCAGCTTCGCCGTCCGGGTCGCGCGCAGCCGGATGACGACCCGCATCGCCACCACGTTCAGCAGTGCGACACCTATGCCGACGTACGTGAGTTGGGGGTCGTACGTGTAGAGCAGGAACGCGTAGAGCACCACGACCACCGCGTCCACGCCCGCCGCCGACAGGTCGCGGGCCAGGGTCTCGGCGACGGCGTCGTTCGACTGGAGGCGCTGCACCAGGTCGGCCGGGCTGCGCTGGGAGAAGAACGTCACCGGCAGCCGCAGCAGATGACGCAGGAAGCGGGCGCTGGAAAGAGTGGAGGAGATGATGCGGCCGTGCAGCAGATTCGCCTGTTGCAGCCAGGTCAGCGCCAGCGTGAGCAGCACGCATGTGCCCATCGACGCGAACAGGACGCCCAGCAGGGACGTCTGACCACCAATCAGGAACATGTCGATGTAGGTCCGGCTGAGCGCGGGCATCGCCGCACCGACCAACACCAGCAGCAGACTCGCGAGAACGGCGGCGGGCATCGTGCCGGCGGTACCGCGCAACCGGGCCGGCATCGCGCCCAGGACGCCCGGCTTGCGCCCGCCCTTCTCGAAACCGTCGCCCGGCTCCATGACGAGGACGACACCGGTGAAGCTGGCGTCGAAGTCCTCCATGGGCACGAACCGGCGGCCCTTGCCGGGGTCGTTGATGTACACCCCGCGGCGGCCGAAGCGGCGCCCCATGCCGTCGTAGACGACGTAGTGGTTGAACTCCCAGAACAGGACGGCGGGCGAGCGCACTTCGGCGAGGGCGGCCGTGTCCATCTGCATGCCCTTGGCCGTCAAACCGTAACTACGCGCCGCCTTCAGCAAGTTGCTGGCACGCGAGCCGTCGCGGGAGACACCGCAGGCGATGCGCAGTTCCTCCAGCGGGATGTGACGGCCGTAGAAGCCGAGCACCATCGCGAGGGAGGCGGCGCCGCACTCGACGGCCTCCATCTGGAGGACGGTGGGTGAACGGACCGTCTTCACACGGCCTTTGGGGACCGGGCGTTTCGGCGGGGCGGAGCGGCGTCTGCTCCGGGTGTCCTGTACGGAGCTCACGGCAGCAGCCAATCGAGGGGACGCTGATCGGCCAGCCGGATCGAGGCCGAGGCCATGGTCATGGAGGTGAGGGCGAACGGCGGTCCGTCCGCGGACGACCACTTGTAACCGCTCTTCGTCCCCGACGACTTGTCGAGCCTCACCAGCACGGCCACCGGCCTGCCCTTCTTGGTGAACTGCTCGCCGAGCTGGCTGTCCCCGAGGAACGCGGAGATCTGCTGCGCCGACTGGGCGGACCGGTCCACCGCCTTGACCTTGCCGCGCAGCACGCCGTACGTCTGTGTCGGCACCGACGAGACGGTCAGGTCTACGGCGGCGTTCGCTGGGATGGAGGCCGCGTTCTCGGCGGGGACGTACACCGTCGCGTACAGCGGGTCGGTGGCGTGGGCGACCTTCTCCACGGCGGCGACGTTCGCGCCGGTCTGGATGATCTGGCCGATGGTGGCGGCGAGCGCGGTGATCCGGCCCGCGGCGACCGTGCGCACGACGGAGTCGCCCTCGCTCGTACGGACCTTCAGGACGGGCGAGTTGGCGGGCAGCCGTTCGCCTTCCTGCGCGAGGACGGCGGTGACCTGTCCGGCCACGGGACTCTGCAGGATGTAACTGCCCTCCCCGTGCGTGAGGATGGCGGACGCCCCGACCGTGGACGCCACAGAACCGGTGACCGCCCACACGGACGCGGCGGCCACCACGACCACCGTCACGGAGAGCACGAGCCAGCCCTGCGGACGCGCGAAGCGCACCGGAAGATCGAGCTCTTCGGGCGACTGGAGCTTGGCGAGGGCCTGTTGGCGGAACTGCACGATTTTCCCTCACCTGTGAAGGCGCTGGTGACTGACCCGGCGAGTGAGCCGAGCCCAAAAATAGGAGGGCACCCGAAATCCCGGAGCCGGGAAACGGCTCCGGGACTCGGTGTAACAAGGTGCGATCAGAGACCGGCGACCAGGCTCGTGACCGGGGCCACGTTCAGGCCGGTGGTGCCCTCGACCGTGCCGATGACCGAGTCGACCAGGCCGGAGACCGGGACAACGCCGTCGACCAGGCCGGTGACGGTGCCGAGCGCGTTCACGGACAGACCGCCGGAGACGTTGTCGAGCTCGGCGTCGGAGATCTCGACGGTCTCAACCTGGGGGGTGGAGTTCATGGGGGAACTTCCCTTCATATGGATATTCACAAGGGGGGAGCGGCCCCCTCTGGGGACAGACGACGGCCGCGACCGCAGGCGCCGGGCGCCGTTTCCGGAGCCCTGGTGGCTCCTGCGGTGCGATGGATCAAAGCACGCTGCGGGTGGACGCAGCCAATCAAACTCCCGTCCCACCAGGGCACTTGAGTCCCAGGGGTCGCGAACCGTGCAGGCGTGGGCACGAGGTGTCGGCGACTTCTTCACACGCAGCGCGGCATCGTTCCGCGGGAGGGCTTGCGGACCCGGAGCGGAATCGGGCACTCCCCACCAAAGGCGCTCCGGGGGGCGTGTGCATGTGCAGATCCGTCGAGTCCGGTGACTTGGTTGGGGATGCGCTGTGCAGATTCCCTGAAGTGAGGATTCCGCTCACTGTTCTCGACTGACCGTTGTCGACCGGTCGCGTTCCGTGTCGGTCCGGGTGGCGCCGGGGAGCGTGCCGGGAGTGTGCGAACCGAGCCCGCGCGTGGGCAGGTTCGGCCGGCACCGATTCGATCAAGACATCCGCCCGCTCGCCGCGCGCCGGTACGGACAGGGGCAGCCACGCCGTCGGCACTGGCCCGCAGCCACCTCGTACCCCTGCCAGGTCAGGGCTTGCACATGGCCGATTCCCGGTTTCGTAAAGGAAGTTGGGAAACGGAATTGAACGCCCCGCGTGACACGTGCGTATCAACGGGCATCCAGGCGCCCCCCCCATAAGCCGCCACACGGCGGCGCAGACCCCGGTCCCCAGGAGGTCGAGAAGTTTGAGTCACAAGCGAATTCCGAAGCGCAAGGCAGTGATAGCGGTTGGCGGTGTCGCGGCTCTCGGAGCGGCGGCGATCCTGCTCCCGAACGCCAACGCGTCCCAGGACAATTCGGCAGGCGCCGCCACCCCCAAGACCCTCAAGGCGACGGGCGCCTCCGACCTCTCCTCGCAGATCGCCGGACTGCTGGGTGACGCCTTCGCCGGGTCCTACTACGACAGCGCCACACAGCAGCTCGTCGTCAACGTGATCTCGGGCGACAACAACAACGTGGTCGTGCAGGCGGAGAAGGCCGGCGCCAAGGTGCGAGAGGTGCAGAACAGCACCGCCGAACTCACCGCCGCCGCCCAGACGTTGAAGACCAAGGCGACCGTCCCCGGTACGGCCTGGTCGGTCGACCCGAAGACCAACAAGATCCAGGTCCTCGCCGACAGCACCGTCACCGGCTCCGACTGGGACACCGTGCTCTCGACCGTCAAGAGCCTCGGCACCGGCATGGCCACCGTCAAGAAGACCGGCGGCTCCTTCAAGACGCTGGTCTCGGGCGGCGACGCCATCTTCGCCCAGACCGACCAGGGCGGCGTGCGCTGCTCCCTCGGCTTCAACGTCACCGCGAGCGATGGCACCCCCGCCTTCCTGACGGCCGGACACTGCGGCGTCGCGGCGAAGCAGTGGTCCGACTCGCAGGACGGCCAGCCGATCGCCACCGTCGACCAGGCCACCTTCCCCGTCAACGACTTCTCCCTGGTGAAGTACGACGACCCGGCCACGCAGACCACGAGCGACGTCAACGTCGGCAACGGCCAGACCGTCCAGATCACCCAGGCCGAGGACGCCACGGTCGGCACGCAGGTCTTCCGGATGGGCAGCACCACCGGTCTGCACGACGGCACGGTCACCGGACTCGACGCGACCGTCAACTTCCAGAGCGAGACCGACCCCAACGGTGTCGACACCGTCAACGGCCTCATCCAGACGGACGTCTGCGCCGAGGCGGGTGACAGCGGCGGCTCGCTCTTCACCCAGGACGGCGGCGCGGTCGGCCTCACCTCGGGCGGCAGCGGCGACTGCACCGCCGGCGGCGAGACCTTCTTCCAGCCGGTCACCGCCGCGCTCACGGCGACCGGGGCCACCCTCGGCGACGCCGGCGCGGGTGCCGGCGCGGGCGGCGACACCGCCACGGCGGACCCGTCGGCGACCGCCGCGGACCCGTCCGCCACCGCTGCGGACCCGTCGGCGACCGCTGCGGACCCGTCCGCCACGGATGGCACCGGTGACCAGTCCGGAGCCGTGGACCCGTCCGCCACCGACGGCACCGGTGACGGGACGGGCACCGGAGCCGGCGACGGCTCCTCGCTCACCTCAAGCCACTGACCCGACCCCTTCCAGCGTTTCAGGTCGGCGGTGGATCGGTCCGGCCCTCCGGCGGGAGGGCCGGACCGCCCTGCGTTCACGTCGTGTACGTCATTCCGGTCCCGGCTCCCGGGCCCGCAGCAGAAGCAGCGCCACGTCGTCGATCCGCTCCCGCGCCGAGGCACTGTGCCGCACGAGTTCGTCGGCGATCTCCTCCAACGGCAGGTCCCCGGCCGCGGCGAGGCGTTGCCCCAGTTCGGCCAGGGCGTCCTCGATGTCGACGCCGGGGGACTCGATGAGCCCGTCGGTGTAGAGGGCGAGGACGGAACCGGGCGCGAGATCGACCTCCGTCGTCGGATAGACGGCGTCGGCGTCGATGCCCAGCAGCGGACCGCCCGCCAGGTCCAGCACCCGCACCCGCCCGTCCGGACGGCGCAGCAACGGCGGCGGATGCCCGGCCCGCGCCATCACGGCCGTACCGCGCGCGGGATCGAGCCGTAGATACAGACAGCTCGCGAAGAGTTCCGAACCGAGGTCGATCAGCAGCCGGTTGGTGCTGCGCATGACCTCCTCCGGAGCCTGACCGACTGTCGTGTACGCGCGGACGGCGGTCCGGATCTGCCCCATCAGCCCGGCCGCGGTCACGTTGTGCCCCTGCACGTCACCGATCACGGCCGCCAGTCCCTCTGAGGTCACCAGGTCGTAGAAGTCGCCGCCGATCTCCATGCCCTGGGTGGCCGGCAGATAGCGGGCGGCGGCCTCGATTCCCGGCAGCGGCGGCAGCGAGTGCGGCAGCAGCGCCGCCTGCAGCCCGTGCGCCAGCTGGTGCTTCGCGTCGTAGAGCAGCGCACGCTCCAGGGCCTGCGCGATCAGCCCGCCCAGGCTCGTCAGCACGGCCCGCTCGTCCGCGGGGAAGACATGCGGCTCGCCGTAGGCCAGCACACAGGTGCCGACCGGGCGTCCGGACGCGATCAACGGCAGATACGCCCAGGCCTCGAACCCGTCGGGTGTGGCGTACCGGCTCGGATACAGCCGTTCCAGCTCCTGCCGGGAGTCGAAGAACGCGGGCACACCGCTGCTCAGCGCGGCCGTCCCCGGCGTCGATTCGGTCAGCGCCATCCCGTCGAAGCGCTCCACGACATGCGGGTCCGGATAGCCGCGGTGCCCCAGCACATGCAGCCGCCCGCCCTGTGAACCGAGGACGACCAGCGCCTGGCTGCCGACGGCCGGGGCGACCTCGTCCGCGATCAGCTGCACCACGTCCTCCACCCCGACCGCCTCGGTGAGCGCCCCGGCCAGGCTCAGCACCTGCGAGATGGTCACAAGGCGCGACGGCCCTTCACCCGGCTCCGGTGCCGCCCGGCTCAGCTCCGTCACCGCCCGCGCCCGGCTGATCCGTACGCTCAGCCCGGTCGTGGTCGGATACAGCCGGAACGACAGCCACTCGCCCGGCGGCCGCAGCGCCACGAACGACGTGACCTGCTGACTCAGCAGCGCGGCCCGGTAACGGTCCTCGTACACCGGGTCGTTGAGCCAGGACACCGCCGCCCACAACTGGGTGCCGAGCAGACTGCTCACCGACATGCCGAGCAGCTCCCCGGCCGCCGCGTTCGCGAAGCCGACCCGCCCGTGCAGATCCAGCGAACACAACCCGTAGGGCAACCGGGCCACCATCCGCGCCGCCTCGACCGTGCCCAGCGTCCCGGCCCCGCTCGTCGCGGGCCCGGTGGCGAGCAGATCGGGCTCGGCGCGCACCGGGCGCCGCTCCTCGCTCGCGCGCTCCAGCCGTACCGCGAGCCGGTCGCAGGCGGAGGTCAGCTGGTCGCGGTCCCGGTCGGAGAGGACCGGGGGATGCGAACCGGGCCAGGTCACGAAGACCGAGCCGTAGACCGTGGACGCCGTGGCCACCGGCACCGCGGCCAGAGCGAAGGGGTACGGCAGCACCACCGCGATGCGCGGATAGCGGCGGGCCATGTCCTCCTCGCCGCCGACCCAGATCAGCCGCCGCTCGCGCACCGCCTCGGCGACCGGGATCGGCGCGCTCAGCCCGACCCGCTCCCAGGGCGCCGCGAAGGCGCGGGGCAGCCCGGCCATGACCGCCATCTCCAGCACCGGCTCGTCGGGCGTCAGCAGATACACCGCACCCGAGTGCGCGTGGACACCGTCCATCATCGCGGCCAGGGCAAGAGACAGCAACGGCCGCCCGACCGGCGCCCCGGCGACCGCCGGAACCTGCCCGTCCGACACGCCGACCACCTCCTCGTACGGCCGCGCGGTCTCAGGGATCAGGCTCCACCCTGGGGGCCCGACGCGCACGGCGAGCGAGATCGTCCCCCGGTGGAGAGGCGGTCGGGCGTACCCCGAGGCCCCTGTTGTATACCTCCCGAATCGAAGCGCGCGGCGGCGTACGGGCGCCTCGCGTGCGCCCCCGCGCACCCTGTTGGCCGGTTCTCCGCGACCGCGCGCGGTCGCGGAGACGAACAATGGGGTACGCGCGAAACCACCGTGAAACCGGCGAACGGCGAGCTGAAGGGACGGCAGTGATCCGGCTACTTCTGGTGCAGGACGCGTGTCTGGTGCGATCGGTTCTCGCGGAGTGGCTCAGCCGAGAACCCGACCTCGGGGTCTACGACACGCCGTGGCGCACCGCACCCGGTCGCGTCCGGTCCGTACGGCCGGACGTCTGCGCGGCGGACCTCGACTGCTCCGACACGTACGGCATGCCGCCACTCGCCGAACTCGGCCCGCGCGGCACCGGCCCCACCCCGCCGGGCCTCCTCGTCCTGGCCACCGCGCACCGCTCCGGCCTGCTGAAACGCGCGCTGGAGGAGGGCGCGCTCGGCTATGTCGACAAGGCGAGCCCACCGAACCGACTGGTGCACGCCATCCGGCGCGTCGCCGAAGGGAAACGTTTCGTTGACGACTCGCTGGGCTTCGGATTCCTCAAGGCCGCGGAGATGCCGCTGACCCGCAGAGAGCTGAACGTGTTAACCCTGGCCGCCGAGGGCGCCTCCGTCGCGGAGATCGCCGGGAGCCTGCACCTGTCCCACGGGACCGTGCGCAACTACATGGCGGCCATCACCCGCAAGACCGGGGCCCGCAACCGCGTCGACGCGATCCGTATCTCGCAGGGCGAGGGCTGGCTCTGACGACCAGCTGCCCACCAGCTCCCGATAGAGCGGGGAGCGACGGAGCAAATCGTCGTGCGTGCCGAGCGCGGTCTCCCGCCCGTCCATGACCAGCACCCGCCCGGCCCGCCGCGCCGAACTGATCCGATGCGCCACGACGACCAACGCCCCGCCCGGCCGCCCCCGCCCGGCGAAGGCACGCTCCGCGCGCTCCTCCGCCTCCGGGTCCAGATGGCAGGTCGCCTCGTCGAGAAGGGCGAGCGGCGCGTACGACAGATAGGCCCGGGTCAGCGCGATCAACTGCCGTTCGCCTGCGGAGAGCGCCGCAGGGTCGACCGACGCGCCGGGCCCACCGAGGGCATCGAGCAGCGGCCCGAGCCCGACGGCCTCGGCTGCCTCCAGCAACTCCGTTTCGGGCACAGAGCCCGGCCGCAGATGCCCGAGGTTCTCGCCGAGCGTCCCACTGAAGACGTACGCCTCCTGCGGGATCAGCACCCGCTGGGCCACCGTTTCGGACACCGGCCGCCCGTACACCCGGATCGTGCCGTGTCCGGGCTTCAGCAGTCCGGCTGCGAGGGCGGTGAGCGTGGATTTCCCGATACCGCTCGGGCCTACGACGGCCAGGTGGGCGCCTTGGGGGAGGGCGAGGGTGAGGTCACGGAGGACGGGTTCGCCGGCGGTGCCGTAGGCGAAGGTGACGGAGGTGAGGGAGAGGGCTGGGGGGTTGATCGGTGGGGGTGGGGTGAGGTGGGGGACCGTGGTCGGAGGTCGGGAAGCCGACGGAGGTGCCAGGCGGCGTAGGACCACCGCGAGGCGGGAGCCGCTGGTGCCCAGGCCGTGGACCAGGTTCTGGAGGGCGGGGAGCAGGGACTGGGTGACGTAGGCGAGGGCACCGACCAGAGCGCCGGGGGTGACGCCGTGCCCGAGGAGCCAGGGGGCGGTGGCGAGGAGCAGCAGGATCGGCAGTTGGCCGCCGATCGCCAGGGCCGCCACGCGCAGGACGCCCCAGCGGGCCAGTGAGCGGGCGGCACGCAGTTCGGCGTCGACGAGGTGACCGGTGTCAGCGGCGACCTGTTCTTCGGCACCGGCCGCCGTGATGTCCCGCAGACCGGGGCAGACGGTGCCCAGCCGGTCGGCGAGGGCCTCGTCGGCGAGGAGGAAGGCCTCCTGCCGCCGGGCCAGCGGACGCAGGGTCGCCGCGAACAGGGACACCCCGGCGACGAGCGGTGGCGCCACGACGAGAAGCAGCAGCGGGTCGAGTGAGAAGAGCCCTGCCAGCGCACCCACTGCGGTGAACAGGAACGACCGGGACACCATCACCATTCCGGCGAAGGTGTCCCGGGCCAGCTCCACCTGCTGGGTCAGCCCGGACAACGCCCCGCCGTCCGCCTCCCGCACCCCGCGCGCGACGACCCGCTCCACGAGCCGGTCCCTGAGCGGCTCGACCAGATCGGCGACACCGCGATAGACCCGCCCGGTCCCGAAGGCCCCGACGACCACCCCGACCCCCGCCACTCCGAGCCACCCGAGCCCGACGCCACCCCGCCCGGCGAGGAACCCGGCGTCCAACGCCCGAGCGAGTCCGTACCCGACGAGGAAGGTCTGCCCGGCTTCCAGCACGGACCAGGCGGCGAGGCGGACCAGCACGGGCCGGCGGGCGCGGAGGAAGCGGAGGCCTCGGCGGGGGATGCCGGTGGCGTCGTGAGGGCGGGCGTCGAGCGGCGCCGGTTCTCGCGGTCGGGCGCGCAGGAAACGGAGGCTGCCGCGAGGGACGCTGCTGGCGTCCGGGGTCCGGGTGCGTCGCCGGGGATCTGCCGACCCGGTGCCGGGTGACACAGGGTTCCGCCGGCGCCCGTGCAGGAGGCGGAGGCCGCTTCTACGACCACGACCGTCGTCCTCGGCCCCGCAGCGAGGTCCGGTCTCGGCCGCGCCGCGTCGCGCACGCTCCCCGGGCCCTCGGCGCGTCGGGTCCTCCGCGCCCGCCTTCCGCACGCTCCGCTCGTCCGACATCAGCCCGCCCCGCCCTCCGTGCGCCGAGCCCCTCCGCGCAAGACCCTCCCCGCACCCCTCGATCCCTCCGCGCCACGCACCACCTCCACGCCGATCTCATCCCTCCCCGCTCTCGCCAAGTGCTCCGCATCCCCGAACACCCCGCGATATCCCGCCATCCCCCACAACGCCGCATGCGTCCCCACTGCGCGCACCCGCCCCCCGTCCAACCACGCCACCAGGTCCGCGCGGGCCGCCGTAGCGGCGCGGTGGGCGATGAGGAGGCGGGTGCCGGTGGAGGCGGGGCCCGTGAGGGAGTTCGTGATGCGGTGTTCTGTGATCGTGTCGAGGCTGGAGAGGGCGTCGTCGAGGATCAGGACGCGGCCCTCGTGCGCGAACGCCCTTGCCAGACCGAGGCGTTGGGACTCGCCGCCGGAGTGGGGGGCGTCGGCGACCGGGGTGGCGTAGCCGTGGGGGAGGCGGCGGACGAAGGAATCCGCGTGGGCCATGAGTGCCGCTTCTCGGACTCGGGCGGGGGACGGCGACCGCAGGCCGAACGCGATCGTGTCCTCGATCGTCGTGCCGAGCAGTGCCGGGCGGTCGAAGGCGTAGCCGATCGCGCCGCGCAGCTCGTCGTGGCGCAGGTCGCGGAGGGGGACCCCGTCGAGGAGGACCTCGCCCGCGTCCGGGTCGGTCAGGCGGCCCGCGATCGCCGCGAGGAGTGACTTGCCGGCGCCGGAGCGGCCGACGACGGCGAGGGTCGTGCCGCCGGGGATCACCAGGTCGATGCCGTCGAGCACGGTGCGTTCGCCGTGCCGGGCGGTCACCGCGCGCAGCTCCAGGCGCCCGGTGCCCGGCGGCAGTCGGCGGTCTCCGTGGACGGGTGCCGGTTCGGCCAGGATCTCGTCGAGGCGCCGGGTTGCCGCCTTCGCCCGGAGCAGGCCCGCCAGTTGGCCGACGAGCACTCCGACGCCGGTCGCCAGGACCGCGTACCGGGACGCGGCCAGCACCTCGCCCACGGTCAGGCGGTGCCTGGTCAGCAGGTAGCCCGCCACGGCGACGACGGCGAGTTGGAGGAGGGGCGCCACGGTGACCGCCTGTGCGGCCGCCCGTCCCTGCACCCGCCACATGCGGTGACCCGCGCGGGAGAGTTCGGGCAGCGGTCCCAGGATCCGTGCCGTCTCCCGGTCCGCCGTCCCCGCCGCCTGGATCGTTCGGAAGCCGCTCATCGCCTCCGCGAGCGTCGCCGCGATCCGCCCCTGAACCTGCTGGTAGCGCGTCACGCACTCCGAGGTGTCTCGGGCGAAGGTACGGAGGAGGAAGGTGAGGACCGGCGCCCCTGCCAGGAAGACGGCCGCCAGCCACGGGTCGATCAACGCCAGCGCGATGACGCCTCCGACCGGCCCCGCCAGTGCCGCGAGCAGCGCGGCCACCGCACCCGGCGCCGTTCCGGCCTGCGCGGCGTTCCCCACCAGTCGGGCCACCAACTCCCCTGCGCCGAAACGGGTGTTGGCGCGCGGTCCGAGGGCCACCACATGCCCGGTGACGCGTCGGCGCAGCCAGGCCGTCGAACCGGCCGTGACCGTGCCGCCGAGCACCGTCCCGCACGCGTCCAACAGCCCGGTCAGCACCACGAGCCCCGCGCAGCCCCACACCCAGCGCGCCGCCGGGGCATGCGCCAGCAGGTGGTCCAGGGTCCGGCCCAGCACGGCGGGCAGCAGCAGCGCGGCGGCCGTGGACGCCGTACTGACCGCGCCCAGCGCCGCGCAGCGCACCCCGGCGGCGCGGACGGCCGACCGGAGCAGCGAGCCGGTGACCGGGGCGCCCTCGGTGTACGTCGTCATACGGCGGCCCCTCGGGGTGACGTGACGTGGACCCCGGGCGGCCCTGCCCTCGTGGGAGGGGGCCACCCGGAGCCGTGGGTTCACCGTGTCGTCAGAGACAGAGCAGAACGCTCGCCGCGCTGATGCAGGAGAGCAGGCTGACGGTGCTCGCGCCGCCGCCGTCGTTGTGCTCGTCGGATTCCATCGTCTGCAGGTCGAGAAGTGCCATGGGATGTCCTTTCGTTGTGGGGACGGGGTGGTGTCACGACTCCGTCAGATCGCGGAGCCGCGTTGAGTGGGCCGCCTGAGTGGCGGCAGGAAGGGCAGCCCGGGCGCGGACCCGGCATCGCCGAAGGCCGCGCCGAGCGCGAGCAGGCACCCGGCCGTTCCGGTGCCCAGATCCATGGACAGCCGCATCATCTGGTGTCCGGGGAAGGCGAGTTGACCTTCGTACGACATCGCGAACCAGCCGAGACCGGCGACCTGTTCGGTCAGCCTGCGGGTGTCGGCGCCCGGCGCGGTCGTACGGGCGAGGTGCAGGATCATCCCCGCGCGGCCCTGGAAGAGCCCGGGCTGCGCGTAGAAGCGGGAGGTCGCGGCGGTGAGGATGCCGGCGCGGGCGCGCTCGAACTCCCCGTCCTCGTCCGTGACTTGGTCCAGGAGGTCGTCCAGGACCATGCCCAGGCCCACGCTGCCGTCGCCGAGGTACGGCAGCGTCCGCCACCCCTCGTCGACTTCGAGGCCGCCGCCGCGCTGCACGACACAGCACTCCAGGTCCCGGCGCAGCGCCCCGGCCGCCGCGTCCAGCAACCGCCGGTCACCGGTCCACCCGTACTGCCGCAGCAGGAACAGCGCGGGCCCGCTCGCGCCCCGCAGCAGTCCGGCCCGCCGCCGGGGCGTCGCGGGGCGCGGCTCCGCGAGCCGTCGTACGAGGATGTCCGCGGCTTCCGCCGCCCGCTCGCGCAGCTCCGACTCGCCGGTGTCGGCGGCCAGTTGACCGAGGACCAGACCGAGACCGGCCAGTCCGCCGTGCAGGTCGGAGGAGAGGTTCTGCCAGCGTTCCGCGAGGATGCCCGAGATCAGGTCGAGGGCGCGTTGGCGGTGGCCGAGCCGGTCGAGGACGTGGGCGACGCCCGCGAGACCGTCGTAGAGACCGAGCGGGGTGCCGACCGGGGGCGGGGCGGTGCGGTCGAGGAGCCAGCGCTCGCCCTCCTCGTAGCGGCCGGACCCGGTCGCGTCGAGCGCGTACAGCACACCGGCCGCGCCGTGCGCCAGGCCGAGTCCGCCGCCGTCGGAGAACTGGGCGACATCGCCGGGGAAGAGCCGGTCGTCGCGCTCCGGGTTCGCCGAGGCGAGGATCGCCTTGACCATCGAGTCACGGCTGTGGGGCCAGTCGCCGGGCCGTACGAAGTCCGGAGCGATCGTGCTCGTGCCCCGGGTGATCTCCGCGACCGCCTTGTCCAGGAACTCCCTTGGTACGTCCGGGAATTGGCCCGCGATCACCTCGGCCAGGTGGGCCGCCTTGCCGCGGTCGACCACGAACAGCGTGGTCACCGGCAGGAACAGGGCGAGCCGCAGACAGGCCAGCGCGTACCGGTCGACATCGACGCCCCTGCGGTCCGGCGGCGCGAAGAAGCCCGGGTGGGCGACGACTTGACGGCCGTTCTCCTCGGCCGGGGCCGCCGCCTCGAAGTCGACGAGGAACACGGACTCCTCGTCGGGCGCGACGATGACGTTGAAGATGTGCAGGTCGTTGAAGACGATCCCGCGCGCGTGCACCGCCTCCATCGCCCGCTCGACCGCGCCGTGGATCTTCAGCGCCCATGCCGTGTACGCGGCCACCGCGTCCGGGTCGGGGTCCGGGGTGAGCAGCGGATGCCGTTCCGCGAAGAAGGAGTTGAGGGGGCGTCCCTCGACGAAGTCCATGACCAGGAACCGGTGTTCACCCAGCAGGAACCAGTCCCGCACCTCGGGCACCACCCCGGTCCCGGCGACCCGCTCCAGCGCCAGCCTCTCGCGCTCCAGCCGGACGATCGCGTCGGCACCGTCCGAGGCGAGCCCCGCGTGCGGCCGCCCCTCCTTGAGGACGACCTTGCGCCCGTCCCGGGTGTCGGTGCCCGCGTACACCCCGCCGCCGTTCGAGAAATGCAGCGCCTTCTCGATGCGGTACGGCAGTTCGCCCACCGTCGTGGTGTTGCGTGCCGCGAGCTGCGGCTCCAGGAACGACGGCAGGGTCACCCACTCCGGGACCTGGAAGGACGGCGCCCGCTGGTCCGGCACCAACTGCCCCGAGCCGTCCCGCACCGCCGGCACCAGCGAGCCCCGCTCGTCGACGACGAAGCTGCGCGCGAAAGCGCCGTAACGGACGTAGAGCGGACCGTCGTACCAGCGGAGATCGGTGAGGATGTACGGGCCCTCGAAGCCCTCCAGGAGTTTGCCCAACTCGCCTAGGATCTCGTGGAGTTGTTCCTCGTCGGACGGGTAGACCGTGACGAACTTGCCGCTGGTGTCGCGGCCCGCGTACTTGGTGTTGCGCAGGTGCAGTAAGTGCGGTCCCGGTACCAGCTTGAAGGGGATGCGGCGCGGTACGCAGTAGTCCCACACGAGGGCGGCGATGCGGTCCGCGTTCGCCCGGGTGGCCGAGGCGTGGATCTTCCAGCCCTGGGCCGGGCCGGGGAGCGGGCCGCCGTCCTCGTCGAGCGGGGTGAGCGTCAGCCAGTCGCCGATGCGGGCCGAGCTCCAGCTCTCCGGGACCTCGCGGCGCGCCGTCTCGAACAGGGGCGCGGCGGCGTCCGTGCCGGGTGCGGACAGGCGGTCCGGCGTCTCGTAGAAGTGTTTGTCGGCGAGCGCGTACACCTCGTACCGCTTGTCCATGGTCGTCCCCCTCTATGGCCCGGCTCGAATCTCCCAGCCGGACGACGGACGCGGACAGTCACGCCTGTCACGAGATCCCTGTGCGGTACGCACGGGTAAAGACTTGTTCGGCAGCTTTCGAGCCGGAAGAGGGCCATCCGGTCCTTCATGTCCACGGAACGGTCACAGGGGCTGCGCAGTCGCTGCATAAGCGCTGTAATTGCGGACGTGGTCAGTGAGGGCGCTGAGGGACGCGGAACGCGAACGCTGCGTGCCGAACTTGCCCTCAAAACGCTCACCGTCGATCTCGACCCCCGCGAACGGCTGCGCCGCGTCCTCGAACAGGCCCTCGTCTTCGCGGGCGCGAGCTTCGCCGGGGTGTACACACCCGGTGACGATGCCGACCTGCTGTGCCTGGTCGAGTCGGTCGGGGTGCCGCGGACGCTGTACGGGCTGCGGGACGGCTATCCGACGTCCGGCGGATCACCGGTCGCCGAGGTGCGGCGGGCCGGGCACGCGGTGTGGCTCGGCCCCGAGGAACTGGCCGCGGGCGGCGACGCGCGACGGCTGCCGTCGGGGGAGTTCCATCTGGCGGCGCTGCCCGTGGGCGGTGACCGGGGCGGCGGCTGTCTGCTCGCGGTGAGCGAACGCCCGGACGGCTTCGGCGCCGAGGACCGCGAGTGCCTCGCGCTGATCGCCGAGGCGGTCGCGATCCCGGTACCGGCCGAGACCGCGGCGGGCGAGGACGTGGCCGCGGGCGCGTTCGACCTGGCCATGGACACCGGGCGGGTCGAGGTCGGCGGCGACGTCCTGGAGCTGTTCGGGCTCGGCCCGGACGACTTCGACGGCAAGGTCGAGACCCTGCTGGGGCTGACCGTGCCGGAGGACCTGCCCTCGCTGATGTCCGTCGTCGAGGCCGACCACATGGCCATCGGCGACCGTGAGCTGGAGTTCCGGGTGCTGCAGCCCTCGGGAACGCCGAAGTGGCTGCGGCTGCGCGGCCGGCTCCTGCCCGGCGGCGACGGCCGCCCCGCCCGCCTCGTCGGCACCGTCGGCGACGCCTCCCAGCTGCGCTCCGGCGTCAACGACGTGGCCCGCGTCCAGCGCCTCGCCGCCGCGCTCGCCATGGCCGGCACGGTCCGTGACGTCAGCCAGGCCGTGGTCGCCGCGCTGCGCAAACCGCTGCGCGCCGGCCGGATCGCCCTCGCCGAACTGGAGGGCGACCGGCTCGTCGTCACCGTCCTCGACCCGCCCGAACCGGAGGCCTGGCCCGAGCTGTGGCGCCTGGAGTGGCGCAGCGAATGGCCCGACGCGCCCGTGCGCACGATGCCCACCCTCGCCGCCGCCCTGCGCGAGGGCCGCGCCGCGATCTGGCCCGCGGGGACGGCACTGGAGCCGGCCCTCGCCGAGGTCGGGCCCGGTGGCCTCGCCGTACTGCCGTTGTCCGCCGGCGGACGCGTGTCCGGGGCCTGCCTGATCGGCTGGGACGACCCGCACGTCTTCGGCCCCGACGAACGCGCCCTGCTCACCGCCTCCGCAGGCCTCGCCGGCCAGGCCCTGATGCGCGCCCACGCCTTCGACGCCGAGCACGAACTCGTCGGCATGCTCCAGCGCCAGCTGCTGCCGCGCCGCCTGCCCACCCTGCCCGGCGCGGTCGCCGTCGCCCGCTATCTGCCGACCACGGCCGGGCTGGAGGTCGGCGGCGACTGGTACGACGTGATCCCGCTGCCCGACAACCACGTCGCCCTCGTCATCGGCGACGTCCAGGGCCACAACGCGGGCGCCGCCACCCTCATGGGCCAGATGCGCACCGCGCTGCGCGCCTACGCCGTCGAGGGGCACCCCCCGGACGTCGTCGTCTCGCACGCCAACCGCCTCCTCATCGACCTGGAGACCGACCTCTTCGCCACCTGCTGCTACGTCGACGTCAACCTGGAGGAGGGCTCCGCCTGGTACGTGCGCGCCGGTCATCTGCCGCCCGTCCTGCGCCACCCGGACGGCAGCACCGAGATCCCCTACGCGGACGGCGGACCGCCGCTCGGCGTGGTGACCCAGGCCGACTTCCCCATGAGCCCGCTGCGGCTCCAGCCCGGCACCGTCGTCGCCCTCACCACCGACGGCCTCGTGGAGTCCAAGGAGGCCGACATCGACGAGGGCCTCGACCGGCTCGCCCACGGCCTCGCCGTCTCCGACCCCGCCCACCTCGGCCTCGTCGCCGACGCCCTGCTCGGCAACGCCCGCCGCGAGGACGACGTAGCCCTCCTCCTCATGCGCTACGACGGCCTGGCCACCCGCCCACGGCGCGAGAACTGGACGGTGTGGCGCGTCCCCGAAGCCGCCCGGCACGCCCGCCGCTTCACCAAGCGCACCCTGCGCACCTGGGGTGTCACCGAGGAGACCGACACCATCCTCCTGGTCGTGTCCGAGCTGGTCACCAACGCCCTGGTGCACACCGACGGGCCGGTCCGCCTCGACCTCACCCTCGTCAACCGGCGGTTCCGCGTCGCCGTCGCCGACTCCTCGCCGCGCACCCCGGTCAAACCGACCAGTATCGGCTGGGAGGCCACCGGCGGCCGCGGCATCCTCCTCGTCGAGGCCATGTCGGCGGCGTGGGGCACGGTGCCGGTGAGCGGCGGCAAACAGGTGTGGGCCGAGGTCGCACTCGACCAGTGAACGGCCGCAGGGACCGCCGCACGGGTGCCTGTACGGGCACGTAGCGGCAGGTCGGGACGGTCGCGCGGGCTCGCCGTGATGGGGTGCGTGCTTGTGGCACACACCTTCGAAGAACTGGTCGAGAAGCACCGCGCGGCCCAGGCGGCACGCGCCCGGGTCCAGGAGATGCGGGACTCCCTGGGAGCCCCCGCCCACGAGTCATGGACCGAGACCGAGACCGACATCTACGAGACCGCCTGGCGGGCCTGGCGCGACCTGGCCCGTGACATGCAGGCCGCGGCGGACGAGTACGCGAGGGACGAGGGCCTCAACCGGGCCGAGGTCGAGGCGGACGTGGCACGAGCGGCGGGTGATTTGTCCGGTCCGGCCGCCGGATAGACACCTCCCGGCCCACTCATCGTTGGCTGGTCGTAATAAACGAACATAGGGAGGAACGATGCACGTCCAAAGATGACGCTAAGGTGAAGCGATGAAGGCTCTCGTTCTCTCCGGCGGCACTGGATCCCGCCTGAGGCCGATCACACACACATCGGCAAAACAGCTCGTCCCGGTGGCCAACAAGGCCGTCCTTTTCTACGGGCTCGAATCACTCGCCGACGCGGGAATCACCGAGGTCGGCATCATCGTCGGTGACACCGCGGCGGAGATCGAGGAGGCGGTGGGAGACGGGTCGAAGTTCGGCCTGCAGATCACCTACATCCCGCAGGACCGCCCCCTCGGACTGGCCCACGCCGTCCTGATCGCGCGCGAGTACCTCGGCGACGACGACTTCGTGATGTACCTCGGTGACAACTTCATCGTCGGCGGCATCACCGGCCTCGTCGAAGGCTTCCAGACCAACAAGCCCGACGCCCAGATCCTCCTCACCCACGTGCCCGACCCCCGCTCCTTCGGCGTCGCCGAACTCAGCGAATCCGGCCAGGTCATCGGCCTGGAGGAGAAGCCGGAGCACCCCAAGAGCGACCTCGCTCTGGTCGGTGTCTACCTGTTCACGCCCGCCATCCACGACGCCGTGCGCGCCATCAAGCCGTCCTGGCGCGGCGAGCTGGAGATCACCCACGCCATCCAGCAGCTGATCGACGACGGCGCCGACGTGCGCTCCTCGGTCATCCACGGCTACTGGAAGGACACGGGCAACGTCGTCGACATGCTCGAGGTCAACCGGACCGTCCTGGAGAGTATGGACCGCCGTATCGACGGCGAGGTCGACGACGTCTCCGAGACCATCGGCCGCGTGGTGATCGAGGAAGGCGCGCGCATCGAGAAGTCGCGCATCGTCGGACCCGTCGTCATCGGCGCCGGAACCGTCGTCAGCAACTCCTACATCGGACCGTTCACCTCGGTCGCGGAGAACTGCCGGATCACCGACAGTGAGCTGGAGTTCTCCATAGTGCTGCAGGACTCGTCCATTCTCGGGGTGGGCCGGATCGAGTCCTCGCTCATCGGCAAGCACGTCGAAGTGACCCCCGCTCCGGGGGTACCCAGCGCCCACCGCCTCGTTCTCGGAGACCACAGCAAGGTGCAGATCCGTTCATGAATCTCCTCGTCACCGGCGCCGCCGGCTTCATCGGTTCCACGTACGTCCGCACGCTCCTCGCCTCGGACGCGGCTGACGCGCCCCGCATCACGGTGCTGGACAAGCTCACGTACGCCGGCACGCTCGACAACCTGGAAATAGGCCACCCGCGCCTGGAGTTCGTCCAGGGCGACATCTGCGACGCCGAACTGGTCGACAAGCTGATGGCCGAGGCGGACCAGGTCGTCCACTTCGCCGCCGAGTCCCACGTGGACCGCTCGATCAACGGTGCCGCCGACTTCGTCCGCACCAACGTGGTGGGCACCCAGGTCCTGCTGGACGCCGCCCTGCGCTACCGCACCCCGTTCGTGCACATCTCCACCGACGAGGTCTACGGCTCCATCGAGACCGGCTCCTGGCCCGAGACCCACCCGCTGGCGCCCAACTCGCCGTACTCCGCGTCGAAGGCCTCCTCCGACCTGCTCGCCCTGGCCTACCACCGCACCCACGGCCTGGACGTGCGCGTCACCCGCTGCTCCAACAACTACGGGCCGCACCAGTTCCCCGAGAAGGTCATCCCGCTGTTCGTCAGCAACCTCCTCGACGGCAAGAAGGTCCCGCTCTACGGCGAGGGCCTCAACGTCCGCGACTGGCTGCACGTCGAGGACCACTGCCAGGGCATCGAGCTCGTGCGCACCAAGGGCCGGGCCGGCGAGGTCTACAACATCGGCGGCGGCACCGAGCTCAGCAACAAGGAGCTCACCGGCCTGCTGCTGGAAGCCTGCGGCGCGGACTGGGACCGGGTCGAGCGCGTCGAGGACCGCAAGGGCCACGACCTGCGCTACTCCGTCGACTGGTCCAAGATCCACGACGAGCTCGGCTACCAGCCCCAGCATGACTTCGCGAGCGGCCTGGCCGACACCGTCGCCTGGTACCGCGACAACCGCGCCTGGTGGGAGCCCCTCAAGGCAAGGGTGGAGCGCGCCTGATGAAGTGGCTGGTCACCGGTGCCGGCGGGATGCTCGGCCACGATGTGCTGGAGGAGCTCGCCGGCCGCGGTGAGCAGTTCGTCGGTCTCGCCCGCGGCGCCCTGGACATCACCGACCCCGCGTCGGTGGACCGGGCGTTCGCCGAGCACCACCCCGACGTGGTCGTGAACTGCGCGGCGTACACCGCCGTCGACGACGCCGAGACCGACGAGGAGCGGGCCTTTCGCATCAACGGCGAGGGGCCCCGGCTCCTGGCCCGCGCCTGCGCCGCCTCGGGCGCGCGGCTGGTGCACGTCTCCACCGACTACGTCTTCGACGGCGAGGCCCGCAGCACGCCGTACCCGGAGAATCACCCCACCGTCCCTCGCACCGCGTACGGCCGTACCAAACTCGCGGGCGAGCAGGCCGTGTTGGAGGAACTGCCCGGTGCGAGCGCCATTGTGCGCACGGCTTGGCTGTACGGAGCCTGTGGGGGTAACTTCGTCCGCACGATGATCGAGCTGGAGGCACGTCGCGACACTCTCGACGTCGTCGACGACCAGCGCGGTCAACCGACCTGGACCGCCGACGTCGCCGTAAGGATCGCCGATCTCGGCGCCCGCATCGGCCAAGTCGAAGGCGCGCACGGGGTGTTCCACGCGACCAGCTCCGGCGAGACCAGCTGGCACGGTCTCGCACAGGAGGTGTTCCGGCTCATCGACGCCGACCCGGAGCGCGTCCGCCCCACCACGAGCGCGGCCTTCGTCCGTCCCGCGCCCCGCCCCGCCTACAGCGCCCTCGGGCACGAGCGGTGGCGGGAGGTCGGTCTGGAACCGCCGAGGGACTGGCGGTCCGCCCTGCACGAAGCACTTCCTCACATCCGCAAGGAGATTTCTTCGTGAAACGCCATGAGTTCCTGCGGGGGCTCCACAAGTCAACCGCGAACCGCAACTACCTGGAGATCGGCGTCAACGACGGCCGCAGCCTGACGCTCTCCCGGGTGCCCAGCGTCGCGATCGATCCCGCGTTCAAGGTGGTCACGGAGATCCGCTGTGACGTCCACCTGGCCAAGGCGACGAGCGACGACTTCTTCGCCCGGGACAACCCGCTGGTGCACCTGCGGGGCGGTCGTCACCCGCTGCGTCAACTGGCGCGCAACCGCAGCCCGTTGGGCTGGTGGCGGACCACCACGCTGGACCTGTCGTTCATCGACGGCATGCACCTGTTCGAGTACGCGCTGCGCGACTTCATCAACGTGGAGAAGCACTCGGACTGGGCCAGCGTCATCGTCTTCGACGACATGCTGCCCCGCAGCATCGACGAGGCGGCCCGGGACCGGCACACCGACGCCTGGACCGGTGACGTCTACAAGCTCGTCGAGATCCTCAACCGCTACCGTCCCGACCTGCTGACGGTCCTGGTCGACACCCAGCCCACGGGGCAGCTCGTGGTCTTCGGCGCGGACCCCGAGAGCACCGTCCTCAAGGACAAGTACGACGAGATCGTCGCCGAGTTCGAGGTCCCGGACCCGCAGAAGGTGCCCGAGGCGATCCTGGAGCGCACCACCGCGGTGAAGCCCGAGGCGCTGCTCGGCGCCGGTTTCTGGGGCCCCCTCGCCACGGCCCGCAACCGCGGGACCAAGCGGTCCCGCGGCTGGGAGCCCCTGCGCCGCTCGGTGGAGCAGCTCAGCGTCAGTCGCTGAGCTGCCCACTCCGCAGTCGCTCGTAGTAGGCGGAGCAGTCCGCGTAGGACGGAAGAAGTCCTGACTGCTCCGCCTCTGCCAATGTCGGAGCCTCCGCGTCCTTCTCCGACAGCACCGGCTCGATGCCCTCCGGCCAGGCGATGCCGAGCGCGGGGTCGAGCGGGTTGATCCCGTGCTCACGGCCGGGCGAGTAACCCGTCGAGCACAGGTACACCACCGTCGCGTCGTCAGTCAGGGCCATGAACGCGTGCCCCAGCCCCTCCGCGAGGAACACGGCGTGCTTGGTGTCGTCGTCCAGCCGGACGGCCTCCCACTGTCCGAACGTGGGAGAGCCGACGCGGATGTCCACGATCACGTCGAGGACGGCGCCGCGCACGCACTTCACATACTTGGCCTGGCTCGGCGGTACGTCGGAGAAGTGCACTCCGCGCACCACACCGCGCCGCGAGACCGAGCAGTTGGCCTGGGACAGAGCCAGGTCGTACCCGGTGGCCTCGCGGAACTCCGCACCGCGGTACCACTCGTGGAAACTGCCCCGGTCGTCAGGGAAGACCTTGGGTTCCAGGACCCAGGCGCCTTCAATCCCCAGTGATCGCACGTTCTTCCGTCCTCCGGCTTGCTCGGGCACTGCTACTTGCTCGGGTACCGCTACTTGTTCAGGGCGCGCTTCAGCTTGCGTGCCACCCGGCGGGCCAGCCCGGGCTTGGGCTTGGCGGCCACCGGCTTCGGCGCCGGCTTGGGCTCGGCGGGCTTGGTGGCGGACTTCGGCGCCGCCTCCACCCGGATGCCGCCGGTGTCACCGGTCAGCCGGACCGGCAGCGCCAGGAAGCGCTGCCCGGTGGCGGCCGGGGTGAGACACACCGAGGCGTTCCACGCCGCGTCCTTCAGATCGGCCGCAGGCACCTCGGCGGCCAGCCGTGCGCCGGAGGACTCGGGGGAGACCACACCGGGCACGTCCAGGGTCGTACCGGACGACTTGTGGGTCAGACGCAGCAGGACGTCCGTGGCGGCCGGGACGTAGAAGGGGAGCAGTACGCCGACGCGGGCGCCGGTGACCGTGAAGTCGCCGGGCTTGAGGTCGGCGAGGCCGAGGCGCTTGCTCGCGCGGTCGACGTCCAGGGAGAAGTTGCCGTGCGGCTCCGTGTAGTACGGGAGCAGCACCTGGCCTGCGACGACACCGGCGTGCCCGGCGTTCTCGCCGTGCTGCGGGACCGGGCCGAGGCGGCACTCCTTGTTCCAGGAACCGATCACGACGCGGACGTAGGTGTCCCAGAGGCCGCCGCCCAGCGGGGCGCCGCCGGCCGCGGTGGCGGGGTCGACGGTGGCCGTGACGTGCAGCACCAGGCGGACGCCGTTGCCGTCGGCGACCGTCTCGTGCGAGATCTGCACGGGCTGGAAGTGCGAGGCGGCGCTGGTGCGTTCGCGGACGACGAGGTCGGCCGTCGCCTTCTTCAAGGTGGCGGTGGCGTCGGCCGTCAGCATGGCCGTCGCCTCGGCGAGGGTCTTCGGCTCCGGGTGCTTGGGAGCGGGGGCGCCCTTGGCCTCGAAGATCGCCGGCTTGCCGTCGATGACGAACTCGGCCTGGTAGTGGACCAGCAGCTTGCCGTCCCGCCACTCGATCTCGCCGGGGACCGCCGTCGGCTTGAGGGAGGCCTCCCACTGGGCGAGCTCGACGAGGTCGTCGTAGCGGTCGGCGGCGGCGAGGGCGGCGACGACCCGCAGCCGCGGGCCGAGACCGGCCGCGACGCCGGGGCCGAAGCGCTCGGTCATGACACCGCGGATCTCCTTGAGGAGTTCGCGGCGGTACTCGTCGGGGGCCTTGAGCAGTCGGCCGCCGCCGAGGCGCTCCATCATCTCCACGCGCAGCCAGCGACGGAAGATCTTGTCGCGGGCCGGACCCGGCTCGGTGTACTTCTCGACGACGTCGAGGGCCTCGCGCAGGTTCTTGAAGTACCCGACGGGGTCGAAGCGCTGGAAGCCGGCGTTCGAGGCGTCCTCACGCTTGATGTGGTAGTAGCAGACATAGTCGCTGAGCACGGCGACGTTGTCCGCGGCGAGGTAGGCCTCCGTCACGAAGACGTGGTCCTCCAGGCGTCGACGCCCCTCGGGGAACCGCAGGTTGATGCGGTCGAGGAACGCGCGGCGGAGCATCTTGTGCGGGGTGAGGCTGTCCATCAGCGGCGCGGTCGCGACCGACGCGTGCGGATAGTTCTTGCGGAACAGCTCCACGGGTACGGCGCGGCCCTTGCCGGCCATCTTGCCGACGATGACATCGGCGCCGTTGGCCACGCCGTACTCGTACATCCGCTCCAGGGCCTCGTCACCGAGGTAGTCGTCGTTGTCGACGAACATGACGAACTCGCCCTTGGACGCGGCGATGCCGACGTTCCGGGGCTTGCCCGACCAGCCCGAGGCCTCCTGGTGGATCACGTGCATGTGGGGGTGCTCGGCGGCGATCTCGTCGAGCCGCGCGGGCGTGCCGTCCGTCGAGCCGTCGTCGACGAAGATCGCCTCGTACTCGTCGTTAGGCAGGGACTGCCTGAGGAGAGAGGAGATGCAATCCTCGATATAAGGCCCTGGATTGTACACAGGGACGACGACACTGACCTTGACCGACATCCGGCTACTAGCCCCCTTGTTATCGCTGCCCGTTTCCCGTTGCGGAACGGCGCGGATGGGGTGATGCTAACCCGGTCTGTATCGATGCCGCCCATTGGGCTGGTGTTGGGCAACGGTTAACCCGCCATGGACCGACGTCACCTCACGTGGTGGGTCTTGGTCAGAAGTTCCAGGATTTCGGCGGACGTGCCCGTTTCGCCCAGACGCGGAAAGATCCGCTCGATGCTGTGGGCGTGCGAGATGGCGTCCAGGTCACTCATCGCGTCCGTGGCCAGGGTCACGTGGTAGCCGTGCTCGTGGGCGGCCCGGGCGGTTGACTCGACACCGATGCTGGTGGCGATGCCGGTCAGCACGATCTGCGTGATGCCGCGGCGGCGCAGCTGTACGTAGAGGTCGGTGCCGTGGAAGGCACCCCAGTTCCGCTTGACGATGTGGATGTCTCCGGGGTGCCCGGCCAGGTCGTCGACGATGACGTCCCAGCCCTCGGCGCGGGTCGCGCCACCGGCGCGCTGCTGCGCGGTGCGGCCGGGCACCGCGTCCGCGCCGTCGGCGGCGAAGCTGACCCGGACCAGCACCACGGGAAGGTCGGCGGCCCGGAAGGCGTCGGCGAGTTCGACGGTACGGGCGACGACCTCGGGCCCGCTGTACGGCTGGGTCGGGGCGCCGACGATGCCGCCCTGGAGGTCGATCACGACGAGGGCGGTGCGGGGGTCGAGGGTGGTGAGTGCCATGGGGCAGGCCTTTCAGGGGTGTTGGGGATTCCTGGAGTGTCAGACGGTTCGGGGGGTGAGGGTGCGCAGGGATCGGTCCGGCAGGGTGATCGCCAGGAGCAGCGCCGACCCGACGGCCATGAACAGGGCCAGGTCGTGCAGTCCGGGGGTGTCGGCGCGGTGCGGGAAGAAGGCCGCGGTGGCCGCCGACGCGGCCAGTGCGCCGAGGTACATGAAGGTGCGCAGCAGTCCGGCGGCGGACGCGATGCGCGCGGGCTCGGCCTGCCGGTACAGGGCGTTCTGCCCGGCCAGACCGAGCAGGCCCTGCGGTACGCCCAGCACGGCGCCGACGGCGAGCAGCAGCCAGACCGGACTGTCGGACCCGACCAGGAACAACCCGGCACAGCCCACGACCTGGATGGCACCGCCGACGAGCAGCTTGGCGCGGACCGCCTCACGGCGCCCGGTGAGGGTGGAGACACCGAGGGCGGTGGCCGACAGGGGCAGCAGGATGAGCCCGGCGGTGGAGGCGTGCAGGCCGCGCCCCTCCTCCAGCCACTGCGTGTAGCCGTAGAGGAAGGCGTACGAGGTGGTGTAGCCGAGGAACTGGCGTATGTACGTGGTCACCAGGGGGAGGTTGCCGCCGAGGACGCGCAGGTCGACGAAGGGTTCAGGGACGCGGAGTTCGCGTTTCGCGAAGGCGACGGCCGCGGCGGCGCTGAGGACCGGGAGGTACCACTCGGAGAGCTTGGGGGCGGTCAGGAACATCATCAGCGAGACCAGCATGACGGCGAACAGGAGCATGCCGGGCGGGTCGACATCGCGTCGGGTGCCGGCCGTGTCCTTGCTCATTCTCGGCAGCCGTAGCGCGCCGAGGACCAGACAGGCCAGGGAGAGGGGCACGTTGACGGTGAAGATGGCGCGCCAGCCGCCGACGCCGATCAGGAAGCCGCCGAGCGTCGGCCCGATCACCGACACCGTCTGACCGGCGACGGCCAGCGCGGTGAGGACGCCGGCCGGGCTGTCCTGGCCGGTGCGTTCGGCCTCGCTGCGGGTCAGCTGCATCGCGGCCGGATACGCGGCCGAGGTGCCGAACCCGAGCAGGACCCGGGCGGCGATCAGGACGCCCAGCGACGGCGCGAGGGCGCCCATGACTCCGGCGACGCCGACCAGGGCCGTACCGATGAGGTAGAGACGGCGGGGCCCGTACATGTCGACGAGTCGCCCGATGACCGGCTGGCCCACGGCCGTGGCGAGATAGAGCGCCGAGACCAGCCAGACCGTCCGCGAGGGCGGGGCCCCGAAGGCGATGCCGATCGGCACGAGGGCCACGGCGATCATCGAGGAGTTGATCGGGTTCAGCACGGAGCCGAGGACCATCGGCGCGATCAGCCGCCGATTGAAGCCGGTCGGTGCGGGACGCGAGGTCCGTAGTGCCTGGTTGAGCTTGGGTATCACTGCTCCGACAGCCGTTCCATCAACGTCAGCGCGTCGAGAATCGTCCGCCGTTCCGTCTCGGTGTACCGGTCCTCGAAGGCGCGCGCGAGCCACTCCTCACGGACCTGCCGGTTGTCCTCGATGCGCTCGCGGCCGGTTTCGGTGAGGGTGACGAGCTGCCTACGGCCGTCCTCGGGGTCGGGGCTGCGCCGGATGAGCCCGTGCTGGTCGAGGGCGGCGAGGGTGGCGGCCATCGACTGCGGCCTGACCCCCTCGGCGGACGCCAGCGCGCTGGCCGTGGCCGCGCCGTGCTTGCCGACGAGCGTGAGCGCCGACTCCTGCGAGGGCGTCAGGTCCTCGTCCGTCGCGACCTCGCGGATTCTCCGCCGCAGCCGGCTGAACACCACGCGCAGATCGCGCGCGGAGCGGGCCGCCGAGTCGGAGATGCCCGCGGGTGTCTCGGTGGGCTGGTGATCCATGAGCCCCACCGTAAAACCATCAGAGCAGACTGTCCAGTCGCAACTGAACAGTTTTGACTGTAGATCTCTTCCGGAAGCCGTGACAAGGGCACGCCCCTAGGCTGAGACCGTGCGTCTGCTGCTGATGTCCGACACCCACCTCCCCAAGCGCGCCAAGGAACTCCCCGCGCAGCTCCTCGCCGAACTCCCGCGCGCCGACGTCGTGTTCCACGCCGGCGACTGGGTCGACACCGCGACCCTCGACCTGCTGGAGAGCCGCAGCCGCCGGCTCGTCGGCGTCCACGGCAACAACGACGGCCCCGAGCTGCGTGCCAGGCTCCCCGAGGTGGCCTACGCCGAGTTGGGCGGCCTGCGCTTCGGCGCCGTCCACGAGACGGGCCCCGCCCAGGGGCGCGAGACACGCTGCGCGGCCCGGTTCCCCGACCTGGACGTGCTGGTCTTCGGGCACAGCCACATTCCCTGGGACACCACGGCTGCCACCAGGCTGCGCCTGCTGAACCCGGGGTCTCCGACCGACCGGCGACGCCAGCCGTACTGCACGTACATGACGGTGACGGTGAACGACGGCACGCTGACGGATCTTGTGCTGCATCAGTTGCCGCCCAGAGGCTGACCGGGATCACCGGCGCCCGGTGGGGTACGCAAGACAGCATGGCCGATACACGAGAAACCCGGCGGCAACCAGGACACCGGGACACCGCGCCCCGCACCGTCCTGCTCGTCATGTGCGCCGGCTACTTCCTGGTGCTGCTCGACGTCACCGTCGTCAACGTCGCGCTGCCGCGCATCGGTTCGGGCCTGCACACCGACATCGGCGGCCTCCAGTGGGTCGTCGACGGCTACGCCCTGGCGCTCGCGGCCCTCATGCTCACCAGCGGCACGGCCGGAGACCGGTACGGTCACCGACGCGTCGTGCTGGCCGGACTCGCCGTCTTCGGCGCCGGTTCCCTCGCCTGCGGGCTGGCCCCGGACGTGGCCGTCCTGGTCATCGCCCGCGTGGTGCAGGGCGTGGGCGCCGCGCTGCTGCTGCCGGGGACACTGGCCATCATCAGCCGCGCGTATCCCGACGACGCGGCACGCGCGCGTGCCATCGGTGTCTGGGCCGGTGTCGGCAGCCTGGCCCTGCCCGCGGGCCCGCTGCTCGGCGGCGCGCTCACCGACTGGCTCGGCTGGCGGGCGATCTTCCTGATCAACGTGCCCGTCGTGCTCTTCGCCCTCGTCCGGTCCGCGGCCGTCGTGGAGGAGAGCAGGGAGGCGTCGGCCCGACGGCTCGACCCGCCCGGCCTCCTGCTCGGCGGTCTCCTGCTCCTCGCGACGACGTACGCCTTCATCGAGGGCGGGCGCACGGGAGCCGGTTCCCCGTACGTCGTCACCGCGGCGACGGTCGCCGTCCTGGCCCTTGTCGCGCTCACGGTGGCCGAACTCCGGCGCGGCGACGAGGCGATGCTCCCGCCGGCACTGCTGCGCAGGCCCGCCTTCGACGCGGCCAACGCGACCGCCGGGATCATGAACCTCGGCACCCTGGGCACCCTGTTCGTGCTGATGCTGTTCCTGCAGTCCGTGCAGCACCGCTCGGCACTGGTGGCGGGATTCGCCGTCCTCCCGCTGTTCGCGCCGCTCGCGGTGATCGCCCCCTTCGGCGGCCGGATCACCAGCCGGATCGGTTCGCGCGTGCCGGCCGCGGCGGGACTGCTGATCGCCGCGGCGGGCCTCGCCCTGCTGGCCCGCGCCCAGCCGCACTCGGGGCTCCCGGTTCTCCTCCCCGCGCTCCTCCTGTGGGGCATTGGCTGCGGTCTGCTCACCCCGGCCGTCGTCGCCGCGGCCATCGCCACCGTCCCCGCCGACCGCGCCGGACTGGCCTCCGCCGTCAACAACACCGCCCGCCAGACCGGCGGCGCGATCGGCATCGCGGTGGCGGGCGCGATCGCCGGACCACCGCAGGACGCGGGCCGATTCCTGCGCGGGTTCCATACGGTCGCGGTCGGCTCGGCGGGGCTCTACGGTGTGGCCGCGGTGGTCGCGGTCGTGCTGTTGCCGGGGGTGTGGCGGCCGCTGAAGGGGTGACAACTGTCGGGGCTGGTAGGGCTGGTAGGGCTGTTGGGGCGTGCGAACTGGTGAGCCCGCCAAGGCTTGTTCGGGGCGTGAGAGCTGGTGGGGGTGCTGTGGCTGTTCAGGGGCGGGCGGCCAACTGACGGGGCTGCCGAGGCAGTTGAGGATGTGTGAACTGGCTGGGCTGCCGCGGCCGTTGAGGACATGAGCGCCCGTGTCCGGCGGCCGGTACGAGGTCGGCGCCGACACGCGGCCGTCTTCGTCGCGGGCGCCCGCGTCACACGGACGGCACCCTCGACGCGGCGGCCCGCTCGTCGGTAGGCAGCTCACTGCCCGGTTCCCGAACCGGCCCAACTGTCCATCTCCCGGGTCCCGTTGCGGGGCACGGGCGACGCTCCCATCCGCCTGGGTGCCTCGGTGACGGCCGGTCGGTACGGCTGCCTCGGTGCGCCCACCGAGTCCGCCAGGTCACCGCACCGGCCCCCGATGAATCGCCGCCACCGCCCCCGTCAACGGAGCCCCCGTCCCGCCCCACCGCAGCGCGACGATCTCCGCGGCCACGGACACGGCCACCTCCTCGGGCGTACGCGCGCCGAGGTCCAGGCCAACTGGTGAGCGCAGTCGGGCCAACTCGCCCTCGTCCAGGCCGGATTCGAGCAGTCGCCGCAAACGGTCGTCGTGGGTACGGCGGCTGCCCATCGCCCCGATGTACGCGGCCGGCCGGCGCAGCGCCTCCTCCAGCAGCGGTACGTCGAACTTCGGGTCGTGGGTCAGGACGCAAATCACCGTCCGCTCGTCGGTGTCCGTGCCGTGCAGATAGCGGTGCGGCCAGTCCACGACCACCTCCACGCCCGCCGGGAACCGCTTCGGTGTGGCGAACACCGGGCGGGCGTCGCACACGGTGACCCGGTAGCCGAGGAAGTCGCCGATCCGGGCCACCGCCGCCGCGTAGTCGATCGCGCCGAAGACCAGCATCCGGGGCGGCGGCGCGAAGGAGTGCAGAAACACGGCGACGGAGTCCTCACGTCGCTCACCGTGCGGACCGTAGTGCCGCAACCCCGTCGCACCGAGGGCGAGTTCACCACGGGCGTCGGCCGTGACCGCGACGTCCAGGCCGGTCGAGCCGAGCGTGCCGAGCGTGCCGAGGGTGCCGGGGGTGCCGGGGGCGCCGAGTGTGCCGGGGGTGCCGAGTGTGCCGGGGGTGCCGAGTGTGCCGGGGGTGCCGGGGGTGCTAGGGGCGCCGAGGGTGCCGGGGTCGCGAGGGGTGTTGGGGTCGTGAGGGGTGCCCAGCGTGTCAGGGGCACCAGGGGCACCAGGGGCACCGAGAGTGCCGAGGGGGCCAGGAGCGGCTGGGGCGCCGAGGGAGCCAGCGGTGCCGGTGCTGCCAGGAATGTCGAGGCCGCTGGGGGCGCCGAGAGTGTCGGAGGTGCCGGTGGTGCCAGGAGTGCCGAGGGTGCTGGGGCCGCCGGCAGTGCCAGAGGTGCCGGGCCCGCTCACAACGCCGGCGCCGCCGCCCACCCCCTCCGGCCAAACGGCAAGTGTGGCCCCTCGCCGCGCCGGACCATCGATCACCGTCGCCACCGTCACCGGCTCACCCGCGGCGACCGACCGCGCCACCGCCCCGAACGCGGGATCGGTCTCAGGCGTGACGGGCCGTACCAGCACGGTGATCTCGCCGCCGCAGGTGAGCCCGACCGCGAACGCGTCCTCGTCGCTGTACCCGAAGGTCTCAAGCCGGGCCTCGCCGCTCGCCACGACCTCCCGTGCCAGTTCGAAGACCGCGCCCTCCACACAGCCGCCGGACACACTGCCCACGACCTCGTCGTCCGGGCCCACGGCCATCGCCGCGCCGGGGTCGCGCGGTGCGCTGCGGCTGACCGCGACCACCGTGGCGAGGCCGAACGGGGCGTGTGCGGCGTACCAGCCGCTCAGTACCGGGAGAAGGTCACGCATGCTCGGCTCCTGTCACCATCAGTACCACCACTACCGCCGCCGGACGGCGCAAGCGTCGCATCCGGGCCCTGGCCTGCGCCGGAGCGCCACGCGCCCACCCCACCTCCCCGGGCCCTCGCCCTCGGCCGGGCGTTAATCCGTTGCCGCCCCACCTCCGCGCCTGCTGCACTACGGGGGACGAGTCAGCGACGACCGAGGAGTACTGAGATGCGCGCACCGTTCATGTCCGCCCAGGAAGGAACGACCCCCTCATCAAAGGACATGACACCAGGTGCACTTGCTCAACCTCGGGATTCTCGCGCACGTAGACGCAGGTAAGACCAGCCTGACCGAGCGCCTGCTGCACTCGGCCGGCGTGATCGACCAGATCGGCAGCGTCGACGACGGGAACACCCGCACAGACACCCTCGCGCTGGAGCGCCGGCGCGGCATCACCATCAAGTCGGCCGTCGTCTCGTTCCCGGTCGACGACGTGACCGTCAACCTGATCGACACCCCCGGTCACCCGGACTTCATCGCCGAGGTGGAGCGGGTGCTCGGTGTGCTCGACGGCGCGGTTCTCGTGGTCTCCGCCGTCGAAGGCGTCCAGCCGCAGACCCGCATCCTGATGCGTACGCTCCAGCGGCTGCGCATCCCCACGCTCCTCTTCGTCAACAAGATCGACCGACGCGGGGCACGCTACGACGACCTCCTGCCGGTGATCTCCGAACGGCTCAGGGCGGCCGTCGTACCGATGGGCTCGGTCGACGGGCTCGGGACCCGCGAGGCCGGTTTCCTGCCGGGACTCCGCTCGGGCGCCGCGGCCGTCCTCGCCGAGCACGACGACGAACTGCTCACCGCGTACGTCGAGAACACCGTGTCGTACGACCTCCTGCGCGCGGCCCTCGTCACCCAGACCCGCCAGGCCCTCGTGCACCCCGTCTACTTCGGCTCCGCCATCACCGGCGCCGGCGTCGACGCGCTGATCGCCGGCATCAAGGAACTGCTGCCCCCAGCCGAGGGCGACCCCCAAGGCCCGCTCTCCGGCACGGTGTTCAAGGTCGAGCGCGGCCCGGCGGGGGAGAAGGTCGCGTACGCGCGGATGTTCTCCGGCACCCTCCGCACCCGCGACCGGATCACCTTCGGTGACGCGGGGGAAGGGGGCAAGGTCACCTCGGTCAGCGTCTTCGACCACGGTACGGACGTCGAGTGCGACTCCGTACAGGCGGGCCGGATCGGCAGGCTGCGGGGGCTCGGCGAGATCAGGATCGGCGACGCGATCGGCGTACCGAGGAAGGCGTACGAGCACTTCTTCGCGCCGCCGACCCTCGAAACCGTCGTCGTCCCGGGCCCGGACGCCGACCGGCGCGCCCTGCATCTCGCGCTCACCCAACTCGCCGAACAGGACCCGCTGATCGGTCTGCGCCACGACGAGGTGCGCCGGGAGACCGCAGTCTCCCTCTACGGCGAGGTCCAGAAGGAGGTCATCCAGGCCACGCTCGCCGACGAGTTCGGGGTGCGTGTCACGTTCAGGGAGACGACTCCGCTCTGCATCGAGCGGCCGGTCGGCACGGGCGCGGCGGTCGAGTTCAACAAGAAGGAAGCCAACCCGTTCCTCGCCACGGTCGGCCTGCGCGTCGAACCGGGCCCGGTCGGCTCGGGCGTGCGGTTCGGCCTGGAGGTGGAGCTGGGTGCGATGCCGTACGCCTTCTTCAAGGCCGTCGAGGACACCGTGCGCGAGACGCTCGGGCAGGGCCTGTACGGCTGGAAGGTCACCGACTGCGCGGTGACCATGACGCACTCCGGCTACTCGGCCCGGCAGAGCCATGCCCATCAGGGCTTCGACAAGAGCATGTCGAGCACCGGCGCAGACTTCCGCGGGGTGACCCCGCTCGTTCTCGTCGAGGCGCTGCGGCGGGCGGGGAGCCAGGTGTACGAGCCGATGCACCGGTTCCGCATCGAGGCCCCGGCCGACACCCTCGCCGTCCTGCTGCCGGTCCTCGCCGCGCTGCGCGCCGTACCGCAGACCACCGAGACGCACGGGCTGCTCTGTGTGCTGGAGGGGCAGGTGCCGGCGGCCCAAGTGCACGGACTGGAACGGCAGTTGCCGGGGCTGACGCGAGGGGAGGGGGAGTGGGAGAGCGCCTTCGACCACTACGCGCCCGTCGCGCACGGCACCGTTCCGGAGCGGGCGCGCACCGACCACAACCCCCTGAACAGGAAGGAGTACCTGCTGAACGTGGCACGCCGGGTCGCCTGAAATGCGTCAACAGGGCTTGCGGGGCGCAAACTTACTCACGAGTCAGAAGTGTTGACAGTGTCAGGAAATCACCGGACTGTAGTGGACATGACGAATATCCGGGCGCGGCTGATCGTTGTCCTGGTTGTCCTCTGCGGATTCCTGTCGGTGGCGGGCGCCGGTCCCGCCACCGCCGCCACCCCAACCGACTCCCTCTGGTTCGACGGCTCACCCCTGACCGTGCAGAACGGCAGCTTCGTCGACAGTTACGGCCGCCAGGTCGTGCTGCGCGGCTACAACGTCTCCGGTGAGACCAAACTGGAGGAGAACAGCGGTCTCCCCTTCGCCTCGGTCGCCGACGCGAAGAAGTCCGCGACCGCGCTGCGCGCCCTGGGTGGCGGCAACTCGGTCCGCTTCCTGCTCTCCTGGGCCCACGCCGAACCGGTACGCGGCCAGGTCGATACCGCCTACCTGGCCGCCGCCACCGCCCAGATGCAGGCGTTCCTCGACGCAGGTATCCGCGTCTACCCCGACTTCCACCAGGACCTCTACTCCCGCTACCTGTTCAACAGCGGCAGCTGGTACACCGGCGACGGCGCCCCCAAGTGGGCCGTAACAGCCGGGAGTTACCCGCAGGAGTCCTGCGGGATCTGCCTCTTCTGGGGCCAGAACATCACCCAGAACTCGGCCGTGACCAAGGCGCAGTACGACTTCTGGCACAACAACTACGGTGTCCAGGACGCCTTCCTCGTCACCGCGCAGTCGACGATGTCGTACATCCAACAGCACCTGAGCACCGACGAGTTCGCGGGTGTCGTCGGCTTCGACCCGTACAACGAACCCTTCGCGGGCACCTACGACTCCGGCCAGACCAGCCGCACTTGGGAACAGAACCTGCTCTGGCCGTTCTATGTGAAGTTCCGGGCCCGGATGGACGCGGCCGGCTGGACGGCCAAGCCCGCCCTCGTCGAGCCGAACCTCTTCTGGAACTCCAACATCTCCAGCCAGGTACAGGTGGGCGGACTCCTCGACGCTGGCACGCTCGGGTCGCGCTACGTCTTCAACACCCACTTCTACGACCAGAAGGCGATCTCCGGGGTCCTGATGTGGGGCAACGCGGCCGACGGCCAGTACTCGACCGACTTCGGCACCGTCCGTGACCGGGCCACCGCGGCCGGCACCGCCGCCATCGTCAGCGAGTTCGGGCATCCACTGTCCGGAACGGTCGCGGGCAAGGCGCCGACCGTCCTCAAGGCGATGTACCAGGCCCTCGACTCCCGTCTGCCGGGCGCCAGTTGGTGGTCCAACCCGGCGGGCTCCGGGCCGGTCCTCTCCGGCACCCAGTGGCAGTGGGACATCTACAACGGCCGCCACGACGAGGTGATGAACGACAACCCCGACAAGGTGCTCACCTCCGGCGACGCGTGGAACGACGAGGACCTCTCGGCCGTCGACATGACCGACTCCGGCACGGTGACGCTCCGTCAGGACGCCCGTCTGCTCGACCGGATCTACCCGAGCGCGACCGCCGGCACCACGGTCGCCTTCACCTACGAGGACCGCTCCCGCGACGGTTCGACGACCCTG
Organism: Streptomyces sp. NPDC058469; assembly: GCF_042721125.1. NCBI lineage: Bacteria > Bacillati > Actinomycetota > Actinomycetes > Kitasatosporales > Streptomycetaceae > Streptomyces > Streptomyces sp. NPDC058469. Next base: position 95,717 of record NZ_JBHXME010000001.1, on the reverse strand, counting down.
ACCTGGAACCCGGTCCCCAGCTCCCTCCCGAACGTGTCCTCGCTGGTGGGCTCCGGCCAGTACGGCCTGCTGATGTGGCGCTCCAACAGCTCCACCGCACCGACCGAACTCCACCTCCCGGCGTCCTTCCCGGCCGCGTCCACGACCGTGGTCTCCGACCTGGGAGCCGTCTCGGGGGTCCCGGCGTACACGTCGTCGACCCCGATCGGCTACGCCAACGAGCCCGGCGGCACCGGCAGCCACCGCCTCCTGCTCTCCGCCACCGGCTCGGGAACCCTGCACTACGCCCTGATCACCAACGGCGCGTCGAGCCCCTCCTCGACACTGCTGACCGCGGCCAAGTCCGAACTGGCCACCTGGGCGGCATCGCACAGCTGAGCAACACGGCGGCACGGGCACCGGTCCATTCGGGGGACCGGTGCTCCCGCATGTGAAGACATACGCACAAATGCAAATTCAGAGTGAACTTGATGAAAAGTGAGGAAGGAGTGCTCTTTTCCGCAAGACCACGGACACGACAAGATTGGTCGGTGGTCAACGAGACAGGGGTGTGACAGTGGTGGGCAGGCTCAAGGCGCCGACCGGTCGTTACGGCGGCAAGTCCGCCGAGGAACGGCAGGCCGAGCGGCGCGGACGCTTCCTGGACGCCGCGCTCCAGCTATTTGGCGACACCCCTGGCTACCGCGCCACGACCGTCGCCGCGCTCAGCGAGGCCGCCGGTCTGTCCACCCGGCAGTTCTACGAGGAGTTCCGCAGCCTGGAGGACGTCCTGGCCGCCCTCCACCTCCAGGTCAACGACTGGGCCGAGGAAGCCGTACTCGTGGCGCTGAAGTCCGCGGAGGGCCTGCCGCTCGCCGAGCGGTCCACGGCGATCTTCCACGCCTACGCCGCGAACGTCACCGTCGATCCGCGCCGCATCCGCGTCACCTTCGTCGAGATCATCGGCGTCAGCGCCCGGCTGGAGGAACAGCGGCTGGCCCGCCGCGCCCGCTGGATCAACCTCATCTGTGCCGAGGCGAGGGCCGCCGCCCAGCGCGGGGAGGCGGCGCGGCGCGACTACCGGATCGCCGCGACGGCCTTCATCGGCAGCGTCAACGGCCTGCTCCACGACTGGAGCGCGGGCTGGGTGGACGCCACGCTGGACGAGGTCGTGGAGGAACTGGTCCGGCAGTTGCTCGGCATCATGCAGCCGCCCGGCTGGAAGCGCTAGGGCCTGTCCGGCGGATCAGGTCGCGGGAAATGAGCGGTCTCTCACCAGCGCGGATGGGCGTGCCACACCCCGCGTCTGCGGCATGATCCGGCCAGGCAGGTTCTAGGCCGAGTCGTCGTCGTGCGCGGCGTGCTCGTCCAGGCGGCGAGCGAGCGCGCGTACGAGATCGCGCAGGGCGGCGGGGTGTTCGATGACGAACGGGCGGTCGAGGGTGGCGAGGACGGGCGGGATCCAGTCCAGCCGCTCGGCCCGGATCCGGACGTGGACCCATTCGCCGCGTTCGCCCGCCTCTGAATCGTCGGGCGGGGTCTCGCCGGTGCTGGCCGGGACCGCGGACAGGGTGGCGATCTCGGCCGGGAGCCGCGTGCGAATGTGCTGCACGCTGCCCTGGATGCGCAGCGAGACATCGTGGGTCCACGGCGTGCGCGCGAGGCTGTCCAGCACCGCCGCCGCCGGGTCGAACTCGGCCGGGACGGCGAACGAGCCGGGCCGCACGTTCATGGCGGTGATCCGGTCCAGACGGAAGGTGCGCACCTCCCCGTCGGCGGGGTCCGCGCCGGTCAGGTACCACCGTCCGGCATGCGCCACGAGACCGTACGGCAGGACGGTACGGTCGCTGGCGCGGCCCTTGCGGTCGGTGTAGCCGATCGCCACCGGCCGCCGATGGAGCGCGGCCTCGGCGAGTTCGAGCAGTACCCCCGTCTCCGGGGCGGTGGCGGTGCGGGGCCGCGCGGTGAAGTCGGCCGTGTCCAGCAGGGCGTCCAGCCGTCGGCGCAGGGCGGCGGGCAGGACGCGCAGCAGTTTCGCCGTGGCGCTCTCGCTCGCCGCCGCGGACGCGGTGACGAGCCCTGCCTTACGGCCGGCCAGGAGACCCAGCACCACGGCCAGGGCCTCCTCGTCCGTCAGCATCAGCGGAGGCATCCGATAGCCGGGAGCGAGCCGGTAGCCGCCGTAGCGACCACGCACCGAGTCGACCGGCACGCCCAGTTCCAGCAGGTGGCCGACGTAGCGGCGGACCGTGCGTTCGTCGACGCCCAGCCGGGCGGCGAGGTCGGGGACGGTACGGAGGCCGCCGCCCTGGAGGATCTCCAGCAGGGCGAGCACGCGCGCGGTCGATGTGGTCACCCCGAAAGTCTGCCTCGGATACCGGGCGGAAACTGTCCGGTATTGGTCCTAGCGTGGGAGACGCCCCTTCGTCCGGTACCGCCTCTGACCGCTCCTCCGGTACCGCCTCCTACTTTTGACAGGAAGCCGCCATGAACTTCGTCTCGATCCGCGTCATCACCGACGACGTCGCCCGTCTCGTCGGGTTCTACGAACAGGTCACCGGCGTCCCGGCCACGTGGTCGACGCCCGACTTCGCCGAACTCGTCACGCCCGCCTGCACGTTGGCCATCGCGAGCACCCGCACCGTGGCCCTGTTCGGCACCGGCTCCGCGCACCCCGCCGCGAACCGCTCGGTGATCACCGAGTTCCGCGTCGCCGACGTCGACGCCGAACACGAGCGTCTGACGCCCCTCGACTGCGAGATCGTCCAGAAGCCCACGACGATGCCGTGGGGCAACCGCTCCCTCCTCTTCCGGGACCCCGACGGCAACCTGATCAACTTCTTCACGCCGGTCACTCCCGAGGCCGCGGCGCGGCAGGAGCGCTAGAGCGGACCTGCGTGCCGCTCTATGTGCCGAGCCTGTCCAGGGCGGCGAGTACGGGCGCGACGCCGTCCTCGGCCCGTACCCGGGTGCCGAGGGCCCGCGCGCGCTCGGCGTAGGCCGGTTCACGCGTGGCCCGTACGAGTGCGGCGGCCAGGGAGTCGGCGGTCAGGCCGCGCAGCGGTACGGCATCCGGAGCCACGCCCAGGGCGACCAGGCGTGCGGCCCAGAAGCCCTCGTCGAACTGGATCGGCACCGGTACGGCCGGTACCCCGGCGCGCAGCCCGGCCGCGGTCGTGCCCGCGCCGCAGTGATGGACCACGGCGGCCATCCGCGGGAACAGCGCCGCGTGCGGGACCTCGCCGACGGTCAGGACGTCGTCGCCGGCCGCTTCGAGGCCGCCCCAGCCGCGCTGGATCACCCCTCGCAACCCCGCCCGGCGCAGCGCGCGCACGATCTCGGCGCTCAGCCGCTCCGGATCGGGCACGGTGGCGCTGCCCAGCCCCACGAAGACCGGGGCCGGACCGGCGTCGAGGAAGTCCCGTAGCTCCGCCGGGAGTTGGGCGGCAACGTCGTACGGCCACCAGTAGCCCGCCACCGTCAGTCCGGGCCGCCAGTCGGCCGGGCGGGGCACGATCAGGGGGCTGAAGCCGTGGTGGACGGGCCAGTCGTGCCGGTCGCGGGCCCGGAGCGCGGCGCCGGGACGGGCGCGGGCCAGGCCCAGTTGGGACCGCACCTCCGCCACGGAAGGTGCGAAGATGTGCTCCACCGTACGGTCCACCCCGTGCCCGGCGACACGGTTGCCGACGGCGCCCCAGGAGCCGCCCCCGAGTACCGGTGGCGCGAACTCCCTTGTGGGTGCGATGGGTTGGAGAGAGACGCCCATGCTCGGCAGCGACAGCCCCTCGGCGACGGCATGGCCCAGCGGCCCCAACGAGCTGGCCAGCAGCAGCACTTCACTCGCCCGGGCGGCTGTCAGGAGGTCGTCGGTCATGCGTCCGAGCACCTCCCGCGCCATCCCGGCCAGCCGCAGCATCTTGCCGGCACCCGAGGCGCTGCGATGCAGCGCACGCCCCCGCGAGGACTCCAACTCGGCCCGGGGATCGACCGGAAGAGGATGGAAGCCGACGCCCGAGCCCGCCACCAGGGGCGCGAAACTCTCGTGGGTCACGAGGGTGACCTCGTGGCCCGCCCTGGCCAGGGCATGCCCGAGTCCGGTGTAGGGGGCCACGTCGCCCCGGGAACCCGCCGTCATGATCGCTACGCGCACGACGGTCAGTATCGCGTCCGGTGGCCGACGGGTGGGGGATTCCAACTGCCCCTCGTGTCACAGCCGTTGACTTCACCCTCCGCTGGCTCTACTTTCAGCGCGCTGTTTCGTTCGATTACTCGATCCTTGTTCGAGATTTCGAAAATATCGGCAAAGGAGCCGCATGTTCCGCACCCCCTTCCTGCGCGTCCTCGCGATGGCCGCAGCGGCAGTCACCCTGCTTCTCTTCACCAGACCCGCCCCCGCGGACCCCCTTCAGGCGGCCCCGGTCGCCTCGACGACCCGTCAGATGGCCGTGCCCACCGCCCCGATGGGCTGGGCCTCCTGGAACAGCTTCGCCTCGAAGATCAACTACAGCGTCATCAAGCAGCAGGTCGACGCTTTCGTCGCCTCGGGCCTCCCCGCGGCCGGCTACAAGTACATCAACATCGACGAGGGCTGGTGGCAGGGCACCCGCGACAGCGCGGGCAACATCACCGTCGACACCAGCGAGTGGCCCGGCGGGATGAGCGCCATCGCCGACTACATCCACAGCAAGGGCCTCAAGGCCGGCATCTACACGGACGCCGGCGCGAACGGCTGCGGCTACTACTACCCGACGGGCCGCCCCGCCGCCGCGAACACGGGCAGCGAGGGTCACTACGACCAGGACATGCTGCAGTTCTCCCAGTGGGGCTTCGACTTCGTGAAGATCGACTGGTGCGGCGGTAACGCCGAGGGCCTCGACGCGGCGACGGCGTACAAGGCGCTCAGCGCCTCGGTCACCAAGGCCACCGCGAGCACCGGCCGCGCGCTGACCTTCTCGATCTGCAACTGGGGCTACCAGAACCCCTGGAACTGGGCCCCCGGCCTGGCCCCCATGTACCGGACGAGCACGGACATCATCTACTACGGCAACTCGCCGTCGACGACGAACATGCTGTCCAACTTCGACCAGGGCCTGCACCCGGCCGCCCAGCACACCGGCTACTACAACGACCCCGACATGCTGATGGTCGGCATGTCCGGCCTCACCGCCGCCCAGAACCGCACCCACATGGCCCTCTGGGCGATCTCCGGCGCACCCCTCCTGGCCGGCAACGACCTGACGACCCTCACCACCGAGACCACCGGCATCCTCACCAACCCCGAGGTCGTCGCGGTCGACCAGGACGCGCGCGGCCTCCAGGGCGTCAAGGTCGCCGAGGACACGACAGGGCTCCAGGTCTACGGCAAGGTCCTGTCGGGCCTCGGCAACCGCGCGGTCACCCTCCTCAACCGCACCTCCGCCGCCCAGAACATCACCGTCCGCTGGTCCGACCTCGGCCTGACCACCGCGTCCGCCACCGTCCGTGACCTGTGGTCCCGCACCAACATCGGCTCCTACGGCACGAGTTACACGGCGAGCGTCCCGGCCGGCGGCTCCGTGTTCCTGAAGGTCAGTGGCGGCACCGAGGCGGCGAGCACCAACTACACCGCCGCCTCCACCGGCAAGTACACCGGCGTCAGCGCGGCGAGCACCGGCCTGAACGTCGTCGACGTCACCTACACCAACACCGGCTCCGCCGCCGTCACCGGCACCCTCCAGGTCAACGGCCAGACCGCGACGACGGTCTCCTTCCCGCCGACCGGCTCCAGCGCCGGCACGATCTCGGTCCAGGCCAACCTGTCGAAGGGCGCGGCCAACTCCCTCACCCTGACGGGCAGTTCACTCCCGACCCTGGGCGCGATCAACGTTCAGCCAATTCCGGGCACGAACGGCTCCCTGGTCGTCGGCACCCAGTCCGGCCGCTGCGCCGACGTGTACAACAACACCATCACCAACGGCACGCAGGCCGAGATCTGGGACTGCAACGGCGGCCAGAACCAGGCCTGGACGTACACCTCCCGCAAGGAACTCGTGGTCTACGGCAACAAGTGCCTGGACGCCTACAACAACGGCACCACCAATGGCACGAAGGTCGTCATCTGGGACTGCAACGGCCAGAACAACCAGAAGTGGACCGCCAACTCCGACGGCACCCTGACCAACGTCAACGCGGGCCTGTGCCTGGACGCGTCCGGCGCCGCCACCGCCAACGGTACCCAGCTGATCCTCTGGAGCTGCGGCACGGCGGCCAACCAGAAGTGGACGCTGACGTAGCCGTACCGGCCTCTGAGCAGCACATCGTCCCGCCGGTCGTCAGGACCGGCGGGACGCGCATCCCCTTAGGCCAACGCGATGGTGACCAGGCCCGTCGCCGCCAGCAGGGCGCAGGCCAACAGGCAGCAGGCGAGGGTGCGTTGCCGCAGTCGCCGGTACGTCTCCTCGTACTCGTCCCGCAGTTGACGGCCCCGCTCGGCCGTGCGCTGCCACGACAGGCGGGTGAGGGCCAGGTACTCCGCCTCGAACTGCCGCTCCACCTCCGCCCGTTGGCCGTCGGTGAGCCAGTCCAGCCGCGCCGTGAAGCGGACGGCGGCTGTACGGCCCTCCGCGTGGGCGGTGGCGATCAGCAGATGGCCCTCGATGTCGTTGAGGAAGGCCCCGGTGTCGAGGGGGTGTTCGTCCATCGCGGTCACCGGGTCGTCAACTCCCGTTCCAAGGCCGGGATATCGGCGTGGTGGAGGTCGAAGGCGGGGGACTCGCTGCGGATGCGGGGGAGCGAGACGAAGTTGTGCCGCGGCGGTGGGCACGAGGTCGCCCACTCCAGTGAACGGCCGTAGCCCCAGGGGTCGTCGGTCTCGACCTTCTTGCCGTACTTGGCCGTCTTCCAGACGTTGTAGAAGAACGGCAGGATCGACAGGCCGAGCAGGAATGAGAAGATCGTCGACACCGTGTTGAGCGTCGTCAGGCCCTCCACCGCGAGGTAGTCGGGAATCCGGCGCTGCATCCCGTTCACGCCCAGCCAGTGCTGGACCAGGAAGGTGCCGTGGAAGCCGATGAACAGCGTCCAGAAAGTGAGCTTGCCGAGGCGTTCGTCGAGCATCTTGCCGGTCATCTTCGGCCACCAGAAGTGGAAGCCGGAGAACATCGCGAACACGACGGTGCCGAACACGACGTAGTGGAAATGGGCGACGACGAAGTACGAGTCCGAGGTCGAGAAGTCGAGCGGCGGGGACGCGAGCATGACGCCGGTCAGGCCGCCGAACACGAAGGTGATGAGGAAGCCGGTGGCCCAGAGCATCGGGGTCTCGAAGGACAAGGATCCCTTCCACATGGTGCCGATCCAGTTGAAGAACTTCACGCCGGTTGGTACGGCGATGAGGAACGTCATGAAGGAGAAGAACGGCAGCAGCACTCCGCCGGTGACGTACATGTGGTGCGCCCACACCGTCACCGAGAGACCCGCGATGGAGATCGTGGCCGCTATCAGCCCCATGTAGCCGAACATCGGCTTGCGGGAGAAGACCGGGATGACCTCGGAGATGATGCCGAAGAACGGCAGGGCGATGATGTACACCTCTGGATGGCCGAAGAACCAGAAGAGGTGTTGCCACAGCAATGCACCGCCGTTCGCCGCGTCGAAGACATGTGCCCCGAATTTCCGATCCGCCTCCAGCGCGAAGAGCGCGGCGGCGAGAACGGGGAAGGCCAGCAGGACCAGGACGGCGGTCAGCAGCACGTTCCACACGAAGATCGGCATGCGGAACATCGTCATGCCGGGTGCGCGCATGCAGATGATCGTGGTGATGAAGTTGACCGCGCCGAGGATCGTGCCGAAGCCGGAGAAGGCCAGGCCCATGATCCACATGTCGGCGCCGATGCCCGGCGAACGGACCGCGTCCGACAGCGGGCTGTAGGCGAACCAGCCGAAGTCGGCCGCACCCTGCGGGGTGAGGAAGCCCCCGACGGCGATCGTCGAGCCGAAGAGATAGAGCCAGTAGGCGAACATGTTCAGGCGGGGGAAGGCGACGTCCGGGGCGCCGATCTGCAGCGGCATGATCCAGTTGGCGAAGCCGGCGAACAGGGGCGTCGCGAACATCAGCAGCATGATCGTGCCGTGCATCGTGAACGCCTGGTTGAACTGCTCGTTCGACATGATCTGCAGTCCGGGTCTGGCGAGTTCGGCGCGCATGAGGAGCGCCATCATGCCGCCGATGCAGAAGAACCCGAACGCCGTGACCAGGTACAGCGTGCCGATCGTCTTGTGGTCCGTGGTCGTCAGCCACTTGATGCTCTTGAGGTCTCTCACGCCCCGCCTGTGTCCGCGCCCCGCCCGCACGTCACACTTGACGGGCGCGAGGAGAATCACGAAACCGGGTGTGACGATCGCCCCGGTGCCGGACACGAACGGGACATGAGCAACGACGAGAACTTCGCCGCTGCCTATCGCGAGCACTACTGGGCGGTCAGCCGCTATGTTGCGCGGCGACTGGACGGGCGGAGCAGCGAGGTCGAGGAAGTGGTGGCGGAGGTCTTCACCGTCGCCTGGCGCCGCCGCGCCGACCTGCCGCCGTCCCCGCTGCCCTGGCTGTACGGCGTGGCCCGCAACTGCCTGGCCAACGCGGTACGCGGCTACGGGCGGCGCCGCAGGCTCGTCGACCGGCTGGGCAACGACGCGGCCGCGCACGGGCGGCAGGTCGCGGCCGGCCCCGATGCGGATGCCCCTGGCTCTTGGGTGCATGAGGCGCTGGCCCGGCTCTCCCCGGCTGATCAGGAGGTGCTGAGGCTGACGGCGTGGGAGGAACTGGGCGTGGAGGAGGTCGCCGTTGTTCTTGGGTGCGGTGTGCGGGCTGCGGCTATGCGGTTGCATCGGGCGCGGGGGCGGTTGAGAGCGGAGATCGACCGACGGGCGGCTGTCGGAGGGGTGGGGCGATGACCAGGTGCTCTTCGGGTAGTGCCGCGATGTGCCCTCGTTCGTCTGCGGCTCCGTCGTGGCTGGTCGCGCTCACGCGGCGGAGCCGCATGTTGACACGCCCCGCGCCCCTTTGGGGCGCCACCGCTGAACCGAAGGATCATCGTCATGGCTGATGAACTCGAACTCCTGCGCAGCGCCAACCCGTTCACAGGCGACGGCCCCCTCTATGGCGATGGACCGCTCGATCATCACGCCGAGCGTCGGCTCAACCGGCTGCTGTACGACCGGCGTTCACGGCGTCGCCGACTGCTGTGGAGCTTCGCGGCCACCGCCGCCGTGGCCGCGACCGTGCTCACTCTGTTGTTGAGCGGCCCGAGCACCGCGCCGGCGGTCGCGGCCCCCCGCGCACTCGTCGTGCAGGCCGGCTCCACACCCGTATCCCTGAAGCAGCTCGCCGCCCTCGCCGCGGCGACCGCAGTCGACGGAACTCCCGCTCTGCGCAAGGGAACTCACGTGCAGTCATGGAGCCTCGGCATGTCCGACGACAAACCACCGGTCACCATCCCCGAGGAACGCATCGTGCGCTGGAACGCGGACGACAGTCACACCGAACGTCTCGTCGAGGACGGGCATGTCTTCAAGGACACGACGTATCCGCCGAGTTGGAGCGACGTCCCGCCCGCGTCGCAGCCGCCGCGTGATGTCGTACGGCTGCGGGCCTATCTCCAGGAGACGGCGAACAGCAAGACGCCGCTGACCACACCCGAACTCCTTGATGCCGTACAGGAGTTGCTGAACCAGTGGACGCTCGGGGCGCGTGAGTCGGCGGCGCTGGCGCGGCTGCTCGCGGCTGCGGACGGGTTGCGGCCGGTGGGGGAGGTGACCGACCGGCTCGGGAGGCACGGGCAGGCGTACGTCTATCGGCAGTCCGCCACCCGCCGGATGCTGATCATGGACCCGGCCACCGGCGCCGTCCTCGGACTGGAGACCACCTACACGAAGGACCAGCCCGAGTACGGCGTCAAGGCCGGGGACGTCATGGAGTACAGCGCGTGGACGCGCTGATCACACCCCGAGCTGCCGGGCGGCGGCGGTCACGGTCTGTTCCAGGAGCGTGGCGATCGTCATCGGGCCGACACCGCCCGGCACCGGCGTGATCAGCGAGGCGCGTTCGGCGGCGGAGTCGAAGTCGACGTCGCCGACGTTGCCCGCGTTGTAGCCGGCGTCGATGACGACCGCGCCGGGCTTGATGTCCTCGCCGCGGATCAGCCGGGGGCGTCCGACGGCGGCGACCACGATGTCCGCCTCGCGGACCACCGCGGACAGGTCCCGGGTGCGGGAGTGGCAGTAGGTGACCGTCGCGTCGCGGGCCAGGAGCAGCATGCCGGCCGGCTTGCCGAGGATCGCGCTGCGGCCGACCACGACGGCCCGCTTGCCGGACGGGTCGACGCCGTACTCGTCGAGCAGCCGCATGATCCCGCCGGGCGTGCAGGACACGAAGCCCGGCAGGCCGAAGCTCATCGTCGCGAACGACGCGAAGGTGACGCCGTCCACGTCCTTCTCCGCGGCGATCGCCTCGAACGCGGCCCGCTCGTCGATGTGTTCACCCATCGGGTGCTGGAGCAGGATGCCGTGCACGGCCGGGTCGGCGGAGAGCGCGGTGAGGGTGGCGACCAGTTCGGCGGTGGTCGTGGCGGCGGGCAGTTCCACGTGCCGGGACTCGATACCGGCCTTGCGCGAACGGTTCTGCTTCATTCGGACGTACGTGACGGAGGCCGGGTCCGCGCCGACCAGAACCGTCGCCAGACAGGGCGCCGTACCGGTGCGCTCCGTGAGGTCGGCGGCCTTCTTCGCGGTGTCCTCGACGATGCGCCGGGCGAGCGCGGTGCCGTCCATGAGCCGTGCCTGAGACATGATCCACTCCTGAGCTGGTTGACCAATCGCCCAGGCGCACGGCATCGACTCCGCGTGGGCCGCTCCACGGTGGTGCTCCACCTCAGCGCCAGTCACGACCCACGAACAGCCTAACCGACGGTCCCTACGACCGACCGGGCCCGCTCAGTGACGCCGGATACCCCGCGTCCGACCGGCAGGCGGTGGCGGAAGCGGACGGGATCGTGCCGCTCGCAGCACTGACCCCAGCAGGGCGGCGGACGCGCGCAGGCCTGCTGCGGAAACCGGTGCTCGCCGTCGAGTCGTAGCGGAGCCTCCGGGGACCGTGCTCGCCGAGAAGGTCCAGGTCAGACGGGTGCTGATCCGGACCCTCGGCACCAGCCTCGCTAGCCGTCCCATGCTTGGATCATGGTCTGCCGGGTGATCTTGCCGTCCTGCAGCAGGAGCATCGACTCGGCGAGGACCCGTGCCCCGTCCGGGTACTGACAGGACTCGCTGTAGGCGACCCGGTCCCCTTGGACGACGCACTCCTCCAGCTTGTGCGTCATGTCGCGGCTGTAGACGTCGGCGAGCATCGCGCCGATCTCGTCGCGGCCGTGCAGGACCTTGGGGTGACTGGGCTGGGTCTGGTGGTCGACGACGTGGATCTCCGCGTCGTCCGAGTAGAGCGACAACAGTGTCGCCGCTGTGTGATCTTCGATGCCCCGGCGCAGGGCTTCGGTGTCGAAGCCGGGGCGTGCCGCGGTGCCCATGGTGACCTCCTCGGAGGGTCGCGTCCCGCACAGGAGCGAGCCGCGATGGGCCTCTCCTACGAGACTCCTCCGCCGCGCCGGGGTCGGCAAACGCAACGGGACGCTCGTCCTGACGGGTGAGGGGTGCCCCGTGCCCGTGACCGTGCGGGGACCGTCCGCGTTGCTGAGGGCATGATCTCAACACGACGTATCGCCGCCGCCGTTGGTCTCGCCGTCGGGGTCACCGGCCTCGTCGCGCCGATGGCGAACGCCGCCGACGCGCCCGCCTTCAAGGACGGCAAGGTCAGCCCGGTCGCCCTGCTGGACTCGCTCGCGGTGAGCGAGATCCCCGCCGAGCACCGGGCGGAGATCCCCCGGGTCGCCGGCCAGCTGCAGGGGCTGAACCACCTGAACGACCTCCAGCAGCTGCACCAGGTCACCGACCTCGCCGCGCCGGTCACGGGACTCCTCCCCGCTGTCGAGTAGAGCCTGCGGTACTGATCCCGCTGAGCACGCGCTTTCTGAGGGCCGTCCGGAAACGGGCGGCCCTCAGCCATTCCACAGGATCAGCCCGCCGTCGCCAGGAACTGCGTCGCCGCCAGCTCCGCGTAGAGCGGGTCGGCGTGCACCAGCTCCCGGTGCGTGCCCACCGCGCGGACGCGGCCCGCGTCCATGACGACGATCCGGTCCGCCATCGTCACCGTGGACAGCCGGTGCGCCACGACCAGGACCGTCGTCGTACGGGCCACATCGGCGACGGTGTCGCGCAGGGCCGCCTCGTTCACCGCGTCCAGCTGCGAGGTCGCCTCGTCGAGGAGCAGCAGGCGGGGGTGCCGCAGCAGGGCGCGGGCGATGGCGACGCGTTGGCGTTCGCCGCCCGAGAGGCGGGTGCCCCGGTGGCCGACCAGGGTGTCGACACCCTTCGGCAGCCGGGCGAGCAGGCCGTCGAGGCGGGTCGTCTTCAGGACGCGGGTGACGGCGTCGTCGTTCGCGTCCGGGTTGCCGAGCAGCAGGTTGTCGCGCAGGGAGCCCGACAGGACCGGGGCGTCCTGCTCCACATAGCCGATGGCGGACCGGAGTTGGGAAAGCTCCCAGTCCGCGAGGTCCCGGCCGTCGAGGGTGATGGCGCCGGACTCGGGGTCGTAGAAACGCTCGATGAGGGAGAACACGGTGGTCTTGCCCGCGCCGGACGGGCCGACGAACGCCGTCATGCCCTGGGCCGGTACCTCGAAGGTCACGCCGTGGTGGACGTAGGGGAGGTCGTCGGCGTAGCGGAAGCGGACGTCGTCGAAGGTGAGGGCCGCGGGCTGGGCGCCGGGGGAGGGCAACTGGGCGGGGAGGGAAGGGGGTTCGGCGGGGAGTTGGAGCGCCTCCTGGATGCGGGAGAGGGCCGCGGCGCCCGTCTGGTACTGGGTGATCGCGCCGACGACCTGCTGGATCGGCTGCATGAGATAGAAGACGTAGAGGAGGAAGGCGACCAGCGTGCCGATGTCGATCGCACCCGTCGCCACCCTCGCCCCGCCCACCGCCAGCACGGTGATGAACGCGACCTGCATCGACAGAGCCGCCGCGTTGCCCGCCGCCGCCGTCCACTTGGCGGCCCGCACGCTCTGCCGCCACGACTCCTCGGCCGCCGCGTGCAGGGTGCGCTCCTCGCGGTCCTCGGCGCCGGACGCCTTCACCGTGCGCAGCGCGCCGAGGATCCTCTCCAGCGAGGCGCCCATCACGCCGACCGCGTTCTGCGCCTGCCGGCTGGCCCGGTTGATGCGCGGCACGATGAAGCTGAGCACGGTCCCCGCGCCCGCGATCACGGCGAGGGTGACGCCCAGCAGCACGGGGTCAACGAGGCCCATCATGACGACAGTTGCGACGAGCGTGAGCCCTCCGGTGCCGAGGCCGACCAGCGAGTCCGTGGTGACCTCGCGCAGCAGGGTGGTGTCCGAGGTGATGCGGGCCATCAGGTCGCCGGGCTCGCTGCGGTCCACGGCGGTGATCCGCAGCCGCAGCAGATACGACGACAGGGCGCGCCGCGCACCGAGCACCACCGACTCGGCGGTGCGCCGCAGCACATACGAACCCAGCGCGCCCAGCGCTGCGTTGGCGACCACCAGCGCCGACATCGCGAGCAGCGCCCCGGTGATCGTCCGGTCGTGCGACAGGTCGTCGATGAGCCCCCGCGCCACCAGCGGCAGCAGCAGCCCGGTACCCCCGGTGACCAGCGAGAGCAGCGCGCCCGCCAACAGGGCCCAGCGGTGCGGTCGTACGTAGTCGAGGAGAAGCCGCCAGGCCGGCGGACCGCTCTGAGTCCCTGCGATGCTCACGGCGCTCCTCGGGAGTCGGTCGGAGCATTCAGGCTACGTCGGTCGCTGCCCGGGGTGTCGGCCGGTTCGGGGTGGTCGGCACCGCGCCGGGCACGCAGGCTTCCGGCATCCCCGACAGGGCCTCCCTGGCTTGCCCGGTACCTCGATCAGGACGCTGGCGGCGACGGCCCTACGCGTGGCCCTTACCGATCAGTCACGCGTAGGGTCGGAGGCAGGGACAACGGCGACGAAAGGGTTCATGACCATGGCGCAGGAAGTACGCGGCGTGATCGCACCGGGCAAGAACGAGCCGGTCCGGGTCGAGACGATCGTCGTACCCGATCCCGGACCCGGTGAGGCCGTGGTGAAGGTACAGGCCTGCGGGGTCTGTCATACCGACCTGCACTACAAACAGGGCGGCATCAGCGACGACTACCCTTTCCTGCTCGGGCACGAGGCCTCCGGAATCGTGGAGTCGGTCGGCGTGGGCGTCACCGACGTGGTCCCCGGCGACTTCGTGATCCTCAACTGGCGTGCCGTGTGCGGTAGTTGCCGCGCCTGTCTGCGCGGTCGCCCCTGGTACTGCTTCAACACCCACAACGCCAAGCAGAAGATGACCCTCGCCTCGACCGGTCAGGAACTGTCCCCGGCCCTGGGTATCGGTGCCTTCGCCGACAAGACGCTGGTCGCGGCCGGCCAGTGCACCAAGGTCGATCCGGCCGTCTCCCCGGCGGTCGCCGGGCTGTTGGGCTGTGGCGTGATGGCCGGCATCGGTGCGGCCATCAACACCGGCAACGTCGGGCGCGGCGACACCGTCGCGGTCATTGGCTGCGGTGGGGTCGGTGACGCGGCGATCGCCGGGTCCCGGCTCGCGGGCGCGGCGCGGATCATCGCCGTGGACATCGACGACCGCAAGCTGGAGAAGGCCCGCACCATGGGGGCCACGCACACCGTCAACTCCAAGGCCACCGACCCCGTTGAGGCGATCCGTGAATTGACCGGTGGCTTCGGCGCCGATGTCGTCATCGAGGCGGTCGGGCGCCCCGAGACGTACAAACAGGCCTTCTATGCCCGTGACTTGGCGGGCACGGTCGTCCTCGTCGGCGTACCGACCCCCGAGATGAAGCTCGAACTCCCGCTCCTGGACGTCTTCGGACGCGGTGGCGCGCTCAAGTCGAGTTGGTACGGCGACTGCCTGCCCTCCCGTGACTTCCCGATGCTCATCGACCTGCATCAGCAAGGGCGCCTGGACCTGGCCGCGTTCGTGACGGAGACGATCCAACTCGACGAGGTGGAGAAGGCGTTCGAGCGGATGCACGGCGGCGACGTACTGCGTTCGGTGGTGGAGCTGTGATGGCCGCTCGCATCGAACACCTCGTCACCTCCGGGCAGTTCAGCCTGGATGGCGGCACCTGGGACGTCGACAACAACGTCTGGATCGTCGGCGACGACCACGAAGTCGTCGTCATCGACGCCGCCCATGACGCCGACGCCATCGTCGAGGCGATCGGCGACCGCAGGCTGACCGCCATCATCTGCACCCACGCCCACAACGACCACATCGACGCGGCGCCCGAACTCGCCGACCGCACCGGCGCCACGATCTGGCTGCACCCCGACGACCTGCCGCTGTGGAAGCAGACTCACCCCGACCGCGACCCCGACGCCCATCTCGCCGACGGTCAGGTGATCGAGGCCGCGGGTGCCGACCTGAAGGTCCTGCACACGCCCGGTCACGCGCCCGGCGCGGTGTGCCTGTACGACCCCGGGCTCGGCACGGTCTTCACCGGCGACACCCTCTTCCATGGTGGTCCGGGGGCCACGGGACGGTCGTACTCCCACTTCCCGACCATCATCGACTCCATCCGCGACCGCCTGCTGACCCTCCCGCCCGAGACGAAGGTGCTCACGGGGCACGGCGACCAGACGACCGTCGGCGCGGAGGCCGCGCACTTGGAGGAGTGGATCGCGCGGGGGCACTGAGACACCGGTGAATCCCGACAGAAGGTGTCCGGCTTCTCCCGCACGATCGACATGACAGAGGTCGAACGAGCACGGGAGGTCGGACATGCCGGGTCCACTGGAAGACAAGGTCGCGCTGGTCGCGGGGGCGACGCGCGGAGCGGGACGCGGGATCGCCGTGGAGCTGGGCGCGGCCGGCGCCACCGTCTACGTCACCGGACGCAGCACCCGCGCCAAGCGCTCCGAATACGACCGGCCCGAGACCATCGAGGACACCGCCGACCTCGTCACCGCGGTCGGCGGCCAGGGCATCGCCGTACCAACGGACCACCTGGAACCGTCGGCCGTACGGGCCCTCGTCGACCGGATCGACGACGAACAGGGCCGCGTCGACATCCTCGTCAACGACATCTGGGGCGGCGAGCACCTCTTCGCCTGGGACACCCCCGTGTGGGAACACGACCTCGACAAGGGCCTGCGCCTCCTCAGGCTGGCGGTCGAGACGCACGCGATCACCAGCCACCACGCGCTGCCCCTGCTGCTGCGCCGGCCCGGCGGCCTGGTCGTCGAAATGACCGACGGGACCGCCGAGTACAACCGCGACACCTACCGCGTCTCCTTCTTCTACGACCTCGCCAAGACGTCCGTCCTGCGCATGGCCTTCGCCCTCGGCCACGAGCTCGGCCCGCGCGGTGCCACCGCTCTCGCGCTGACCCCGGGCTGGCTGCGCTCGGAGATCATGCTCGACCAGTTCGGCGTACGCGAGGACAACTGGCGCGACGCCCTGGAACGCGTCCCCCACTTCGCCATCTCGGAGACCCCGCGCTACGTCGGCCGCGCCGTCGCCGCCCTCGCCGCCGACCCCGAAGTGGCCCGCTGGAACGGGCAGTCGCTGTCCAGCGGCGGACTCGCCCCGGTGTACGGCTTCACGGACCTCGACGGCAGCCGCCCGGACGCGTGGCGGTACCTGGTGGAGGTGCAGGACGTGGGGAAACCGGCGGACGTGACCGGGTATCGGTGAGGTACGAGGTCACTCCTGGGTCGTCAGCCAGCGGCCCGAGTGGCCGGGCGGGAGTGCCAGATCCTCCCGTACGGCCGCGTAGTAGCCCTCCCGTCCGGCACGCTGACGCTCCATCAACTCCCGCCAGGTGTCCGGGTCGTGGGTCTCCGTGCGCATGAAACGCTCCATCTCCATCACCGCGCTGACCCACATCCGGGCCTTGTCCACCACCTCCCGGCTCCCCAGCAGGATCAGCGCCTCACCGGACGGATCGCGGTCCACGGTCGCCTCGGCCAGTAGCGGTTTCGCCTCGGCCAGGGGCAACGGGTGCGGATGCGGGTCGTTGCCGAGATGGGACGCGACCCGGTAGGTAAGAGTCACGGACCTCTTCAGCGTCCGGGCGTACTCGGCGTACACATCGAGCCGCCGCTCCTCCCAACGGGCATCCCGCTCACGGCGGAACCTCGCCCGATCGCCCCGCACGATGGCCAGGTACGAACCAAGCGCGCCGATCACGACACCGATCAGCGCGGGAAGTTGCTGTATGAACGCGTTCATGTCCGCACGCTATCTGCCGAGTTGATCGTTCCGGCAGTACGTTCGGTTCATGACTGACTCAACGCGCTTCGAGGGGTACGGAGTTCTCGTCACCGGTGCGGCCCGCGGCATCGGTGCGGCCGTCTCCCGGCGGC